>JAIRZP010000200.1 GCA_031267175.1 Coriobacteriales bacterium
GCGCTGAAGCCGAATATCGAGACCATGCTCTGCACGCTGTTGTACACCGGCGCAAGGTAGAGCAGCAGATTCGTTTGCGAGCTCGTCTGGAACATCGCGCTGAAGGCTACCAGCATCACCACCATCATCAGGGGCATGACCATGACATTGGCCTCCTTGGTGGTGCGCGCAAAGGCACTGATGACGCTGATGAGCCCCACAAAGAGCACCACCGTAGAGAGGATGACGACGAGCAGCATCAGATAATCCGACACGCCGTAGACGCTGGAATCCAGGAGCGCGGCTCCGCTGCCCCCGCTTTCGAGCTGGTAGAGATTGGGAAGGCTGAGCATGACGCCCACAAAACTCGAGGCCCCGGAGAGCAGGGCCGGTATGCACAGGCTGAGTATCTTGCCCAGGGCCAGCTCCCATCGTTTGAGCGGCGTTACCAAGAGGGTTGCGATGGTGCCGCGCTCCTTCTCTCCCGCTATGGATTCCGGGGCCACGGCCAGGCAGCCCGAGTAGAGGAATATCATCAAAAACATGGGCAGGAGGGAGGCAAACATGAAGCCAGCCGCGTCCTCCTCACTCGCGAGGTTGTACTGCTCCTGCCCGGCATTGACGGTAAAGACCGGTCGTAGCGCCTCCTTGTAGGCGGACAGCGCTGCCTGCGTCTGCGCGTACACCGTGCTTGATTCCACGCGGGTGGAGTTGTAGTAGAGCTCGATGGAGGGTACCGCACCCTCTCTGACCTCGCCCTTTTGCACTGTCGTACCCTGGGCCAGAGGCGCACCCTCTCCCAGTTCAGCGGCCAGTTCAGCCTCAAAATTGAGGGAAACCACCATGAGCAGATCGGCGGACTTATGGGCGATCTGTTGTTTGATGCCCTCCATCTGGTCAGTGCTCGCGGGCTCAAACTCCAGTCCGGCGGCCTCGGTAACCTTCGCCACCGACTCCGTGAGGTTCCACGCATAGATCCTGGGCGTGTAGCTGCTGTCCACCGTGAGATTGGAGCTCATGGCGCTGCCCATGAAGGAGTAGATGAGGTAGATGACCAGCCCGGGCAGCAGCACGGTGGTGAGCACCATGCGGCGGTCGGAGAAGAAGCGCCTGAGCTCCTTCTGCATAATGGCGACGAGGCCGCTTCTCATAGCAGCACCTCTTCCGGATGTCGCGCGACGTAGAGGTCAAAGAATGCTTCTTCGAGGCTGCGTTCCAGGGCCAGCTCCCCTACGGTGCCCTCCGCCGCCATCTGTCCGTCCATGATGACGCCGATGCGGTCGCAGAGCTTCTCGGCCAGCGAGAAGATATGCGTGGAAAGCACGATGGTCTTTCCACGGAGCCTGAGCTCCTGCAGATAATCGGTGACCACCCGCGCCGTAATGACATCGAGGCCGTTGGTGGGCTCGTCAAAGATGATGAGGTCGGGGTCGTGCACGAGCGAGATGGCGATGGAGGCCTTCTGCTTCATGCCGGTGGAAAGCGCACTCACCTTGGTGGTGGCAAAGTCCTCGATGCCAAAACGCCGGAAGAGCTGCTGCTTGCGCTCGGCGGCAATGCCAGGCTCTACCCGGTGCAGGCGGGAGAAGAAGTCAAAGAGGTAGCTGGGGCTGAAGAAGTCCTCCAGTTTGAGCTCGCTGGTGAGGAACCCGATGGAGGCACGCACGGCCTCCGGACTGGCGGTTATACGATGTCCCGCCACCAGGGCATCGCCCTCCGTGGGCTTAATGAGAGTGGCCAGCAAGCGCATGGTGGTGGTCTTGCCCGCGCCGTTGGGGCCAAGCAGTCCGTAGATCTCGCCGTGCCTCACCGTAAAGCTCAGCTTGTTCACGGCGACGACTCTGCCTTCGGCATCGAGCTGGGCCGCGCCGCTCTCGTCAGCGGCCCTGGCAAGCGCCCGCTTGGAGGCCTTGAACTTCTTGACGAGCCCCACGGCTTCTATGGCATACCTACTGTTCTTCACCGGTAATGACTCTCTTGATCTGCACGGCCTTTTTGCAAAGGCTGCTGGTTGGTGGATGTTGCTTCTCTACCATACTACACGATATGCCCTGTACCCTATGCCGGTTGTCCTGCCAGCGGAGATGCGAACCGCCCTCACCTCCTCCCGATCTTGTATAGTGTAGCTCTTAGGAATTACGCCGGGAGACAGGAACACACGACCATGAAGCCCAAAGGGTTCAACAGCATACTGCTTGCCGCGACGCTCGCGCTCCTGCTTGCGTTGCTTGTGCCGCTGGCAGGCTGTGGATCGCTCTCGCGCATCGTTGATGAGCCTGCTCCTCCCCGCGAGAGTGCCGCTCCCGCAGAGCTCACCAACCTCATGCGACAGGGAGAGAACTACGAGGGCATCGAGCTCTTCCACGGCAGCTGGGATGAGCCGCGTTACACTGAGGATAAGCAGGGTTACTTCTATGAGGAGCGCGGCTGGATATACCTGCACCTGGCAGGCGGGCCCGCCGAGCGCGGCTCTCAGCACGGCTGGCTTCTGGCCGACTACGTAGAGCGCAACGTGGACTACCACAAAACCCTGATCGCAAGCCGTTACGCCCTGGACTGGGAGTACCTCAGGACCCATGCGGAACGCCTGTGGACAGGCAAGGTGAGCGAGGAACTCAAGGCCGAGCTTGAAGGCATCGTAGCAGGTGCCGCCCGGCGCGGTGCCAGCTTTGACTACCTGGACCTGCTGGTCTTGAACGGCCTCGACGACCTGCGAAGTGGCTGGTTTGGCACGGCGCAGGAACAGTACTATCAGGAGCTGGCACAGGGCCTCTGGGAGGCTCCTTCCGCAGACGGCGAGCCTGCCGATGCGAGCGGTGAGGCCGAAGCCGCCAGCGCCGCCGGTTCTCTCCCTCACCCTACTGAGAACGCAGGCCTTACCGGCGCTATCAATGGCAGCCCCAGAGACACATCAGCCGAGCCAGGCGAGACGGGAGAGTCAAGCGGCTTTACACGGCCCGGCGGCATGATAAAACAGGCCAGCGCCCTTCTCGCCACAGGCTCAGCAACCGAGGACGGCAAGCTAGTTCTCGCCCACAACACGCTCATACCCTATGAGGACGCCAACTTCTCCAACGTGATGATCGACGTGGAGCCCCGAGAAGGCCAGCGCTTTACCATGCAGGCCGCGCCGGGATTCGTGCACTCCGTTGCCGAGGCCTACACAACAGAGAGCCTCCTTATCGCCAACACACCCATCGCGGGCTTTAATCGCTACAGCGAGGAGGGAACGCCGGAGTTCCTGCGTATTCGCCAGGCCGTACAGTATGCGAGGACGCTCGATGAGTTCACGCAGACCATGGTGGACGATGTGGGCGGCGGTCTGGCATCCTCGTGGCTTGTGGGCGAGCTTGCAACCGGCGAGATCATGGAGTTGGAACTGGGCCTTGCGTTCTACAACGAGGAGCGGACGAGCGATGGCTGCTTCATCAGCTTTGACGGGGTGGACGACTCCCGCATCCTCCGCTACGAGACGGACGGCAGGGGCTACACGGATACCCGCCAGAGCGCCGGGGCCCGCTACGTGCGTCTGGGCGAGCTCGTCGGACGCTACCAGGGAGAACTCACACCCGAGCTTGCCCAGGACATTATCTCCGACCATTACGATGTGTATCTGCAGAAGGCCAGGGCAAGCTCGCGCACCATCTGCGCCCATTACGATACCGACAATGCCGAGTTGAGCACAGACCCTGCGGTAGCGCCCTATATGCCCTACGGCACGGTGGATGCCACGGTCATGAGTACGGCGCTGGCCGAGGAGCACACCATCCTGGCACGGTGGGGCAGTGCGTGCGGCAGAGCCTTTGACTCCACAAGCTTCCTCAGCAGGAATCCGCAGTATGCCAGCCTCAGAGACTATCTGTTTGACCGGCCCGCACAAGCCTGGGCCTCTCTCTATCCCCTGGCTGCACCCCCGTCTAGCGCATAAGGCACACATGAAGCACAAAGGACTACTCTCTATCGGCGAGTTCGCAAGGCTCACGGGAATCTCCCGGTCAAAGCTCATCTACTATGACGAGATCGGGCTCTTTCCTGCCGCCGAGCGCGGTGAGAACAACTACCGCTACTACAGTCTCAATCAGATAATCCTTGCGGAGTTCATCAACGACATGGCCTCTTTCGGCTTCTCACTCAAGGAACTGCAACCGCTGATGCACAATCGTACCCCCGAGATAATGCTGGGCATACTGCAAAGTGCCATCGAGGATCACCAGAAGAAGATAGCCCGTTTGCAGGAGCTGCAGAACGTCATGAACGTCAGGGTCGAACTCATGACACTCGGCCTTGAGTCAGGCGACACGGAGATCAAGGTAGTGGAGTACAGGCCCAACAACCTCGTGTTGGGCAATGAGAACATCTATCAGGACGCTGCGACCTTCTACCCAGGGTGGGTGTCGTTCATGAACGCCGCTAAGAAGGCCGGCCTCAACATCGGGTATCCGGTGGGCGGCTATTTTGACAGCATGGAGCGCTTTGTAGCCAATCCGGACATGCCCTCGCGCTACTACTTTGTCAATCCCCGTGGCAAGACGGTGCGCGGCGGCGGATCCTGGCTGGTGGGACACGTGAGGGGCTTCTACGGAGACAGCCGCGATCTCGCAGAGCGTATGCTGGCCTATGCCGAAGAGAACGGGTTGGCACTGACCGGCCCGGTGTACAACACCTTTTTGCTCGACGAGGTAAGCACCAACGACACGAGCTGCTATCTGATGCGTGCCTCAATCAAGATAGTGGAGGATTAATCACGCGCGGGCAACGACCTGCCAACAAGGATGCGACGACAGGCAGTACCGCGGTACTATCACACATGCTACTCAGCGTTTTTACCGGGCGATAGACAATGCAGAGATTTTCGGTAAAACCGTAGGGCGACCGCCCCTCCGGTCGCCCATCTGCGAAATTGTTGGTTGGTACGGGAAACATGTAGAGATGAACGGTAAAAGACTCTATAGAAGCTCAGATGCGGTGTTTGGCGGCGTATGTGGCGGTATAGCCGAGTATTTTGGCATTGACCCCACGCTCGTACGCATCATTGCCGTAGCACTGACCATCGTCGGATTTGGGTTGCCGGCCCTGGCCTATGTCGTGCTCATGGTTGTGCTTCCGCCTGACCCGGCGATTGCCCAGGGCTATGTTGACACCCGGGCCGAAGCCACCCCATCCTCAGAATACCGCACCTCTGCCAGTGCCTCTGCCGGCGTTCCTCCCGGTGCTCCTGCCAGTTGGCCGGCCGCGGATGCCGAAAGCACTGCCTGCTCCGGCTTTGCCGCCGAGCCACCCCCTCCCGACCCAGCCACACGGGTCTCCTCTCCTGTCTCCTCTGCTGCCCCTGCCTCCCAGGCTGCTCCTGCCTATGCCTCCTCCGCCTCTTCTTCTGCAGGTACCGGCACTTGCAGCACCGGCAGCGGCAGTGCGGCACGTGGTGTGCCCGGCGCTGGCTTCAACGTTGCCGAGGCCGTCAGGAGCCACTCGTCTGCGGTGCTCATCGTGGGCGCGGTCCTTATCGGCGTGGGTGTCATCGCCCTGCTCTGTAACTTCGTGCATGTTTCGGTGTGGCGTTTTTGGCCGCTCGTGCTGGTTGTCGTGGGAGTGATATGCCTGTTTACCCCGGGCTCGCACGGCTGGTCGCTGGCGCGCGCCGGCAACGCCATCGTGCTCATCACCCTGGGGCTGGTCCTGCTCGCCTGGATGCTACGGATTGTCCATACCTGGGTGTTCGTGGCAGCGTTCCGGGATCTCTGGCCCGTACTTTTGGTGGTCGCGGGGCTTGCCATCATCGGCAACGCGCGCAAGAGCAGCGTCGTCTGTCTGCTGAGTTCGCTGGTGCTCTCGGCCACGATTCTCCTGGGACTGTGGTTCTACGGCGGCCTTGACTGGGACATACTGGGGGCAACCGCACTGGTCATAGAGAGCGACGGCCTGCATGAGTTCTTCTCCGAAGTCTCTCTGGTAAGCCAGGCGGGATGAGCGCCATGGCAAACGGCGGCGAGAAAAAACCCAACAAGCCCAACAGGCCCGCCGACGGCAAGCTGAGTGTCTCCACCGTTGCCCTCGCCATAGGCATTCTGCTCGTGGTTTTTGGCATCTGGCAGCTCACCGAGAAGCTGCTCGGCACCTGGTATTCGGATATATGGCTCGTGGTATCCATGGTTATCAGCATCCTCTGGCCCGTCGTGCTTATCGTAGGCGGCGTCGTCCTGATACTCGTGGCGCGCAAAGGCAATCTCAGTCTTCCCACCAACCGGAGGCTCTATCGCTCGATCCGCAACAAGAAGATAGGCGGGGTCTGCGGTGGCATTGCGGAGTATCTCGGGGTTGACCCGGCCGTGGTGCGCGTGATAACCATCGTGCTTGCCGTGCTCTGCTGGTATGTCATCGTGCCCCTCTACCTGCTCTCTTGGGTTATCATTGAACCGGACACAAAGAACTATAATAAATGGGTATAGAATGCTACCTGTATAAAGGTGGATGTAAAGGACGGAGATGCGTTTGAAGAAATGGCTCAGGCCAGCATTGAGGGTTCGCACGTCTCAGCAGCAGCAGAAGGACCGCAGGGTCATTCTGCTCACTGTTCTGCTGGCTGGCACGCTCATGGTTGCCATAGCCCTCTTTGCCTTTACGTCCGGCAACGCGGGGCATGAGCTGGCTACCCTGGCCACTGCCGATGTTGCTTCTGAGGGTGAGGAGGCCAACACTACAGCCCGTGCTGACGAACAGGGCGCGGCCGCGAATATCCAGATTGCCGATCAGCAGGCCTTGAAGCGCTACTCCCTCTTCTACTTTTATGAGGATGCCCGCAGCACGCGCTATCTCGACTATCAGGCCGCTCACCCGGAGCTGTCTGCCGAGCAGGTGGTCATCAGGGTCAATGTCGATCTGGACACCGTTGACTACGAGGTGGTCTCGCCGGCTTCCGACGTCAGCGTGATAAATACGCTGGTAAGCAAGCATTACTCTCTGCCCTACGACTACGAGCCGGCCGATCTCGCGTACTATGGCGAGCTGCTCATCAAGTCGGAGGCCATAGGCCCACTCGATCAGCTCATCGCGGATGCCTCCGCAGACGGTGTGCCCCTTTCGCCCACCTCAGGGTATCGGAGCGCCGCTACCCAGGAGACGCTGTACAACGGCTATGTGGCATCGTTTGGCTATGAAGCGGCCGAAGTCCAAAGTGCCCACCCGGGGTTCAGTGAGCATCAGACCGGCTGGGCAATCGACTTCAGCCCCACCAACTATCTCTTCTATGATACTCCCCAGGCCTATTGGCTCGCGGAGAATGCCTATAAGTATGGCTTTATCGTCCGCTACACTGAGGAGAACACCGATATGACCCTCTACATCCACGAGCCCTGGCACATCCGCTATGTAGGAAGCCAGGTGTCCAACTACATGCACGATAACAATATCGCCTCGTTTGAAGAGTACTGGGTAAAGTACGTACAACACACTCCGCCGCCTCTGGGATAATATCAGAGAAACAACTGATCGAGGCTTTTCTGGGCACGCCCGGTGGCGTGTGCAAATACGGTCTGCGAGAAAGTCGTTGACCGCAGAGGCGATTTCAAGTACTATTCAAAAGCTGCACACAGGAGGCCCTGTGTGCGTAAGCACGCAACTTGACAAGCGCACAGAGTTACCAGTACCACCACACCGGATTAACGGGGGTGTGCCCGAGTGGCTAAAGGGGATGGGCTGTAAACCCATTGGCTATGCCTACCGTGGTTCGAATCCACGCGCCCCCACCATACATCCGGTTCCCGATTACCTTTAGCGAAGCCTCGCGCAGGCAGCGCCTCGCGCAGAATATTTGTTCTCTGGCAAGGCGGCAAGCGAGCACCGCAGGCAAGCGTATATGAATACGTGGCTGAGGAGCGCAGCGCAGCCAACGCAGCCAGAGGGCAAATAGGCAAGCGAGGGCCCACATAGCTCAGACGGTAGAGCACTTCCTTGGTAAGGAAGAGGTCACCGGTTCAAGTCCGGTTGTGGGCTCCAGAACATCCACGAGTTATTTTTGGCGGTGTAGCTCAGTTGTTCAGAGCACACGGTTCATACCCGTGGCGTCACTGGTTCAAATCCAGTCACCGCTACCACAGAACATTGCGCGCGCAGGCGCGCCCGATTGATGCAGAAGGCATCAACCCATGCGCGTTATGCGCCTGATTAAGGAGGAAACAATGGCAAAGCAGAAGTTTGAACGCACAAAGCCGCACGTCAACATCGGTACCATCGGCCACGTTGACCACGGCAAGACAACCTTGACCGCCGCTATCTCCAAGACCCTGGCAACCAAGGGTCTGGCGGATTACACGGCCTTTGAGGAGATCGACAAGGCTCCCGAGGAGCGTGAGCGCGGCATTACCATCTCCATCGCTCACATTGAGTACGAGTCCGAGACCCGGCACTATGCCCACGTGGACTGTCCGGGACACGCCGACTACGTCAAGAACATGATTACCGGTGCCGCACAGATGGACGGTGCCATTCTCGTCATCGCCGCCACCGACGGCCCCATGGCCCAGACCCGCGAGCACATCCTGCTCGCCAACCAGGTAGGCGTGGACTACATCGTCGTCTTCCTCAACAAGGTGGATATGGTAGACGACGAGGAGCTGCTCGAACTGGTTGAGATGGAGGTTCGCGAGCTGCTCTCCACCTATGATTTTCCGGGCGACGACACCCCCGTCATCCGCGGCTCCGCACTCAAGGCCCTTGAGGGAGACGAGGAAGCCCAAAAGGCCATCTGGGAGCTTATCGACGCGGTTGATGAGTACATCCCCACCCCCGAGCGCGACAACGAAAAGCCCTTCCTCATGGCCGTTGAGGACGTCTTTACCATCACCGGCCGCGGCACGGTTGCCACGGGCCGTATCGAGCGCGGCGTCATCCACATCAACGACGATGTCGAGATCATCGGCATCAAGGAGACCCAGAAGACGGTCTGTACCGGTGTTGAGATGTTCCGCAAGATTCTCGACCAGGGAGAGGCCGGCGACAACGTAGGCATCCTGCTGCGCGGCATCAAGCGCGAGGAGATCCTCCGTGGTCAGGTGCTCTGCAAGCCCGGTAGCGTTACCCCGCACACCGAGTTTGAGGGCCAGGTCTACATCCTCAAGAAGGAGGAAGGCGGCCGTCATACCCCGTTCTTTGACGGGTATCGTCCGCAGTTCTACTTCCGTACCACCGATGTTACCGGTGTGGCCCACCTGCCAGAAGGCACCGAAATGGTCATGCCGGGCGACAACGTGCTCATCACGGGTGAGCTCATTGCCCCTATTGCCATGGAGGAAAGCCTGCGCTTTGCCATTCGTGAGGGTGGCCGCACCGTTGGTTCCGGGCGGGTCACCAAGATTATCAAGTAGGTTTTGTATCCCTTTGCTGGCAAGTCAGCTGCTATCTGAAGCTGGCTTGCCGGCAAGCCGCCTGAGTGCCGGGCAGCTTGTTGGGCCAAAAGCCCGGAGTTTCAGGCATCAGGAGCGGTTTTCACTGTAAGGTTTTGTACCTTGGCCGTGCACGTGGCTGCGCCGTAGCTTTGGCGTGGCAGGAAGCGGACAGGGCCAGAGGAGGTTTTATGCGAACACTGGTGACGTTGGCTTGCGAAGACTGCAAACGTCGGAACTATACAACCAAGAAGAATAAACAGAGTAACCCTGAGCGCATCGAGTTCAAAAAGTACTGTAAATGGTGCAAGGGTCATACCCTGCACAAGGAAACCAGGTAGAACCAGCACAGGCCAGTAGCTCCAATGGTAGAGCGGCGGTCTCCAAAACCGTTTGTTGGGGGTTCGAGTCCCTCCTGGCCTGCCACACTACATGATATCGACGGGAAGACGATGGCACATAAGAAAAAGAGAAAAGCCAATAGACCAAGGCCCGCAGCCAATCCTGCCGCCTCAGAAAAGAACAGCCAGGCACCAAGGCTGGAATCTGAGGATGCGGAGATAGGGGAGGGCTCTGCTTCCCAACTCCAGAAACCAGCCAAGGATTCCGTCAAAGACTCCAACAAAGACTCCAACAAGGCCAAGGAGAAGGGCAAAGAAAAGGCCGTTGTCAACAAGTCTCAGGCGCGAGCCAGGGATCCTAAAAAGGCTGCCAAAAAGCCCAACATCTTCCGGCGCGCCATAGAGTACTTCAAGCAGGTGCGGCTGGAGATAAAGCGGACCACCTGGCCCACCGGGAACGAAGTCCTTAACATGACCATCATCGTTATCGTGGCGCTGCTCTTCTTTGGCGTGTTCATCTTTGTCATCGACCTCATAATGGTAGAGCTTATCAAGCTCTACAGCGCGCTGGTTCCCGATGCGTCGGTTGTGGATCCCAGCCTGGTAGACACGGGCGCGGTCGATACCGGTGCAGTGGATACCGGTGCGGCGGACCTTGACGCTGCCGATGTTACCGACGGCGCAGGGGAGACCGAGGTGCCCGTCGGCGAAGCAGATGCCGAGACTCCAAGCACAGATTCCGACGCAGACAGGTCCAATGGCGGTGAGTAAAATTGGCTAAGAAATGGTACGTACTGCATACTTACAGCGGCTACGAAAACAAGGTCAAGCGTAATATCGAGCACCGCGTAGAGGCGCTCGGCGTTGAGGGAAAGATATTCGACATCCAGATCCCCTCAGAAGAAGTGGTGGAAATCAAGGAAGGCGGCCGCAGGGTCACCTCAGACAAGAAGATATTTCCCGGCTATGTACTGGTGCGCATGGAGCTCGACGATGCTTCCTGGAACGTGGTGCGCAACACCCCTGGCGTCACGGGATTCGTGGGTGCCCAGGGCAAGCCCTCCCCGCTTTCTCGCGAGGAATTCAATAAGATAATGAAACACACCGACCCCGCCGCGCCCAAGAAGACCTCTTCAAGCCTCGGCGTAGGGATGAATGTCAAGGTCGTCTCCGGAGCGCTCGTAGAGTTTGACGGCACGATTTCTGAGGTCAATCCGGAAGCGGGCAAAATCAAGGTGCTGGTATCCATCTTTGGACGCGAGACACCGGTTGAATTGAGCTATGACCAGGTTACGCGTTTGTAATTCTGTGTGAGGCCGATGCCCGGCGTCTGCTAAACGCCTGGGAGCTTCTCATCGGTTAATAGGTTCCTGTAAGTCCCCGTACGTACAGATACACTGTACGTACACTATGCGATAGAGGAGAGCAGACATGGCTCCCAAAAAAAATGTGGCTGGTTATATAAAACTACAGATTCCCGCGGGAGGTGCCACTCCTGCTCCGCCGGTTGGCCCCGCGCTTGGTGCCAAGGGCGTCAACATCATGCAGTTCTGCCAGGCTTTTAACGCCGCCACACAGGATAAGGGCAGCACCATCATCCCGGTCGTGATTACCGTGTATGAGGACAAGTCCTTTGATTTCATCACCAAGACCCCTCCGGCCGCGGTTCTCATCAAGGAGGCACTGGGCCTGGAGAGTGGCTCCGGCGAGCCGCATCTCAGCAAAGTGGGGGAGCTCAGCCACGAGCAGCTCCGCTCCATCGCCGAGATCAAGATGCCCGATCTCAATGCCAACGATATTGAGGCGGCCATGAAGGTTGTCCAGGGCACCGCCCGCTCCATGGGTGTGCGTGTCGAGGGTGTTGCCGACACCGGCGTCTATAAGGCCAAGATGAAGGCACCGGTCCTCGCGGAACAGCAGGTAGACGAGGCAAAGGAGCAGGCTCAGACCGACGAGTTCGTCGAAGCATCATCATAAGGGTGTAGGAGGGTCGGCATGACCCGCATAACTACGAACCTTGAGAAAGAGAGGACTACTCATGCCAAAGCTCACAAAAACACGCAAGACCCAGATCGTACAGATCGACAAAACGGCGCACTACGCCCCCATGGCGGCAACCCGTCTGCTCAAGGAACTCGCGAGCGCCCGGTTTGACGAGACCGTAGAGGTGCATATCCGCCTGGGCATCGATACCCGTCAGGCCGACCAGCAGGTGCGTGGCTCCATCTCACTCCCCAATGGCACGGGCAAGGAGGTACGCGTGGCCGTCTTTGCCGAAAGCGACAAGGCCCGTGAGGCCGAGGAGGCAGGGGCGGACTTCGTTGGTTCCGACGACCTGGTTGCCCAGATTCAGGGCGGCATGCTCGACTTTGATGCCACCGTGGCCACTCCCGACCAGATGAGCAAGGTGGGCAAGCTCGGCAGGATTCTCGGTACCCGTGGCCTCATGCCCAATCCCAAGCTCGGTACTGTCACCAATGATGTGGCCAGGATAGTCAGCGAGCTCAAGGCGGGCCGCGTAGAGTATCGTGCCGACCGCTACGGCATCTGCCACGTGCCCATCGGCAAGGTAAGCTTTGCACCGGAGAAGCTGGTTGAGAACTATGGGGCCCTCCTCGATGAGATACTGCGCGTCAAGCCGGCCGCTGCCAAGGGCCGCTACCTCAAGTCCATCACCCTGGCCTCAACCATGAGCCCCGGTATCCCCGTGGACACGTCCATCGTGCGCGATTATCTGGCCGAGGAAGAAGAAGCTGTAGAGTAAGGCGTTCCTCAACCACGATTAGCGGAAGTGGACGACCTTGCCTGACGACCTTGCCCGGTCTGCTCCCTTTAAGTTTTCCATCCCTGCCCTTCAAGCTTCGCGAAGGTATGCTAAAGTATCCCAAGGAAAGAAGCACTGGCTCGTGCTCTGTAAGGCTTGCACGGCAACCACCACACGGGCCAGTGTCCCACAAACGGGTGCAACGCAACACAACAGGAAAGGCAGGTAAGGTACACGATGTTAGATCTAAAGCAACAGGCCCCAAAGCCGGGGGGGGGGGGGGGGTCACTGCATAAGAACTAACCGCCCCGCCACGTACGGTGAGGACAAGCACTACAACACCACACACCAACACCAAGAGGATGCCGCAGGTCTGAGGACGGCGGTGTTTTTGCATTCAGGCTCCGATGCTCCTGTCATAACCCCACCCCTTCCGTCATTGCGAGGAGCGCAGCGACGCGGCAATCCAGATTCTGTTGCAAGAGCCCGGCAGGGCTTCACCCTCGTAGAACTCATCGTCGTCATCGTCATACTGGGCATTCTCGCTGGCATAGCAGTGCCGGCACTCACCGGCTATATCGTCAAGTCAGAGGACCAACAATACATAGCAAAGGCACGGAACTATGCAGTAGCGATGCACGCCGCGATAGACGAGGTCTATGCGAAGGGATTATTCGTGGATAGCTATGAAATGGATGGGTTTACTTTTGACGGTGGTTTTGACTATATTGAAAATAGCCTTACTTCCGCCTACGAGGTGAATGGCCTGAGTTACAACTCAAAGATTTGGAGTCCAGGCAGATTGTCAAGCTATACCAATGTGCCAGGCTATACCAATGACAACTCACTCTATAAAGCATTCTTTGATTTTATGGGAGAAGAGCTCCCCTATGCTTACGGTAATGCCGGTGGGCAGGCCATACATTTAGTAGGTTCTTTAAACTCCACTGCTCTCAATGCTGACGGGTTTTGCTGGTTTTATACGCCGGAACAGATAAACAGCGGCAACGGTGGCGCCTATGCCGGTACTCCTTATATCGTTGTTACCTATAAATTAGATCGCTTCGACAATGAGATGCTTGATAATATTAACGCATGGGACATGGAAGTAATATGGTATACAAGTCTGTTAAAATACAATTCCGATGCCGGTTATGAGGTCTATCACTTCAATTATAATGGTGCATACTGGTGAGTATTATCAATGGTGCCAATCGCTTTATTCGAAGGCAGAGTGGACCGTTCCCTTGTCTTGTATGGACAGAAGGGGACAGCCCTTTTCTCGCGAAAAGGCCCGTGGCTCGTCCCAACTTGTTCATACTGCAGGCACAGACAGCCCGAAAGCCTTGCAAATTCCACGCTGAAATATTTGCAAACGGCCAATCCGCTCTCATTGAAACCAGTAAAGAGCCATGGTATAGTGTGAGTGCAGGAGAATAAATCGGTGTTGCTGCGCATCCAGACAACACCCTGCGTTGACAACATGACAGAGACCGTGTATGACATAAGCCAGATCAGAAACATACTGACGCCGATTTTCGTCGCCAGCGATGTGCGCAGGGCGGTACTTTTTGGCTCTTATGGGAGGGGTGATGTATCCCCTAAAAGCGATATTGATCTGTATGTGGACAGTGGGCTTCGTGGGCTTGCGTTTGTAGGTCTTCTTGAAACAATCACCAATGCGGTCAAAAAAAACGTTGACCTCATCGACGTTACTCATATTGTGGCAGGTTCTCCCCTGCAAAGAGAAATCGAGTCTACCGGAGTTTTGCTCTATGAGAAATGATGCCATCGTCCACAAGATTGTTGAGTACATAGATAAGGTTTCCAGTTATACGGCTGGTGTCGATATGAGGACATTCAGCGACAATGCCATGATGCTAGAGGCCTGTGTGTTCTGCCTGAGTCAGATAGGCGAACTGGTCAATACCATGGACGATGACTTTAAAGAGCAGCATCCCAACATTCCGTGGTTCAGTATTGCAGGCCTTCGCAACAGAATCGTACACGATTATGAGGGTGTCAAGGTGTTGCTGATTTGGGACATCATAAAAAACGATTTGCCTGGTTTGAGATCCGAATTGGAGCAAGTTTGAGCTGTCCTGCTTGTGCGGAACATGTAGAAGATGTGGGTAGCGGAACGAAGCATAAGATGAAAGTAATCGAAAACTCAGCTTACTTCAATCCGGATTGACGGGTATAATGCTGCAATCAGATATTATCGAAAGGCAGCCCCTATGGAACTCAACTTTCTTACCCGGACAGACCCTGCCGTTGCGCGCCTCATTACCGGCGAGCTTGAGCGGCAGCGCAATTGCATTGAGCTTATCGCGTCGGAGAACTTTATCTCGCCTTCGGTTATGGAGGCCATGGGCAGTGTGCTTTCCAATAAGTATGCGGAGGGCCTGCCCGGCAAGCGCTACTATGGCGGCTGCCATGTCGTGGATGACGTAGAAAACCTGGCCCTCGAACGAGTCTGCGAGCTCTTTGGTTGCAGCTACGCCAACGTGCAGGCACACAGCGGGGTCAGCGCCAACATTGCCGCGTATATGGCCTGCGTCAAGCCGGGCGACACGGTACTCGGCATGAGCCTGGCGCACGGCGGGCACCTTTCCCACGGCAGCCCGGTCAACTTCTCCGGCATGCTCTACAACATGGTTTCCTACGGCCTCGACCCTGCTACCGAGACCATTGACATGGACGAGGTGGAGCGTATTGCCAAGGAGTGTCGGCCCAGGATGATCATCGTGGGCGCCAGCTCCTACCCGCGCCTGCTGGACTTTGAGCGCTTTGGGGCCATTGCCCGTGAGGTAGATGCCTATCTGATGGCCGACATCGCGCATATCAGTGGCCTCATTGCCGGACGCGTCCATCCGAGCGCCTTTCCGTATGCGGACATCTGTACCTCCACCACACACAAGACCCTGCGTGGCCCGCGCGGCGGTTTTCTCCTCATGGACGACGAGGAGCTGGCGGGCAGAATCAACAAGGCCATCTTTCCCGGTACGCAGGGCGGCCCGCTCATGCACGTCATCGCCGCCAAGGCAGTGGCCTTTGCCGAAGCGCTCACACCGGAGTTCCGGGCCTACGCCGCACAGATTGTTAAGAACGCCGCCGCCATGGGCGAGGGTATGGCCGCAGGCGGTCTCAGGCTCGTCAGCGGCGGCACCGACAACCACCTCTGCCTCGTGGACCTCACTCCGGCTGGCATCACCGGTAAGGACGCGGAGGAGCTTCTGGAGGGCCTCGGCATTACGGCCAACAAGAATGCCATTCCCTTTGACAAGCTCTCCCCCGCGGTCACTTCGGGCATACGCGTGGGTTCTCCCGCCATGACCAGTCGCGGCTTTGGCGAGGCGGACGCGCGGCTTGTGGGTGAGCTTATCGCACGGGCCATCTTTGAGCGGGACGACCAAGTGGCCCGACAGAAGGTAGCCAATGCCGTACAGGATCTGATTGCGGCGCATCCCCTGTATCCGGAGTTGCAGGAAGGAAGGGGTAGGTGTGAAGCATAACCGCTCCGGCTCTCCTGTTCCCATCGGTTTGTGCCATCGCAGAACAGCGAAAGGGCGTCACGCATGGACATAGTTCCCGCAGTACTTATCGGCATCATCGGTGGCATCGTGGGCGTTGTTCCCTTCTTCGTGGCGCGTTCACACATGAAGGCACGCCTCAAAAAGGACGGCATAAGCAGTATCGCCCTGGGCATGGTAGCCACCATCGTCTCCTTTGCCCTCATGGTTATTGAGATAGTGCTGTGCTTTATCCTTGCCAATAACTACCTTTTACCGTTTGCCTTGAGCGCAATCCTTGTTTTTGTGCTTGCAATAGGCGTATATACTGTTACACTAATGCGACGATGAGCCAAAGCAAGGTGGCTCGTTTATTTTGTTGACTCAGGTGTCAAAAAACTCTGTTATAGTTACAGAGAAGCTCCTTTCAGGCTGCGTTAAGAAAGTTGGAGTAAAACTGGTGGGCAAGGATACGGACAAAGGAGAGCGCTTTACATGAACCCGCTGGAAGGTTTGTCAGCCGAGATTGAACATTTACTCCATTCTTTAACATCCCAGGAACTCTGGGGTCCCATAACCACCTATACGCCCTTCATCCTCCTTATCCTCGTACTGGTTCTGGTTATTGTGTTTGTTGCCAAAAAACAGCTGAGCGAGGTGCCGAGGAATCGCTTTGTGGGGGTCGTCGAGTTTTTTGTGGACTTTACCCGTAACGACATCGGCTTTGGGGTGCTCGGTCCTTCGGCCCGCAAGCACATCCCCTTCTTTCTCACGCTGTTCATCTTCATTCTCCTGGCCAACATCGTCGGTATCATTCCCGGCTCAAAGGCTGCCACCGGTGTCATGAGCACCACGCTGGCCCTCACAATAATCTCTTTTATCTACTTTACCTACCACGGCATCAAGCACCACGGCGTGGGACGCTACATCCTGTCCTATGCGCCTCCCGGCCTCGCACCGCCTCTGGCCGCCTTCATCTGGCTGCT
>JAIRZP010000211.1 GCA_031267175.1 Coriobacteriales bacterium
GTTGCCAGCAGCACCAGCGCGATATCGGTCTTCTCTGTTTGTTTGAACAGGAAGCGGGCAATGCCACGCAGGTTCGTTGCGTCGTTGGGCAGCGGCCGGTAGAAGCAGACGGCATCCCCCTCAAGCAGCGCGGCGGTTCTGGCATTGACCTTGACCTTCTGTCTGCGCTCGTAGTCGTAGAAGCGGTAACCGCCCAGTGTGGGGATGAGCGCCACGAAGCCTCCCGTGCGGGTCCGTGCCAGCATCGCTCCGCTCGCATCCTTCCACCACGCACCTTCCAGTTGCGCATGGCGCCACATGACCCCGGACGGACGGAACAGGCGCTCAAGCCACCGGTCGAGATCCGCCTCGTCCGCGAGGTCTTCGCTGTGCAGGATGTCTGTGCCAAAGGCCGTGTCATCCTCGTAGGCAATGCCGTAGAAGCGGCACATCTCGTCCAGCGCGCTTTTTGCCTGAGCCCGCTGGCTCATCGTATACTCTGCGGCAGCCCTCTCTCCCCTGAGTACCGCCGCAAGGTCGAGGGAGGCCAATGCAAACTGCCGGTCGTCAAAGGCGGCCCGGTCACGAATCTGTTTTTCCTGGAACGTATCCACCCAAGCCCCGCCGCTACTCCATCGCAATCAGCTGCGTGTAGAGGCCGCCAGCGGCAAAGAGCTCCTCGTGGGTGCCGCGCTCCCGTATGAGCCCCTGATCCAGCACGATGATCTCGTCGGCGTCGCGTATCGTGGAGAGGCGGTGCGCCACCACCACGCAGGTGATGCCGCGCTGGCCTATGGAGCGGATGACCTCGTGCTCGGTCTTTGCGTCGAGCGCGCTCGTGGCCTCATCCAGGATGAGCAGTGTAGGGTCCTGGGCCAGGGCGCATGCCAGCTCCAGCCTCTGACGCTGACCGCCCGAGAAGTTCTTGCCGCCCTCGGCAACCCGGCTGTTGTAGCCGCGCGGCCTCTGCATGATCTCCTCGTGTATCGCCGCGTCGCGCGCGGCCAGGATGACCTCAAAGTCTTCAATGGTACTGTCCCACATCTTGATGTTGTCGGACACGCTGTCCTCAAACAGGATGATGTCCTGGTCCACCACGGCAACGGAGCTGGAGAACACGGCCCGGGGAATCTCCGTGCGTGCGAGGCCGTCGTAGGCGATGGTGCCGCTCCACGGCTCATACAGCCCCGAGATGAGTTTGGCCAGCGTGGACTTGCCCGAGCCCGACGCTCCCACAAAGGCGACCTTGGATCCGGGCTCGAGCCTGAGGCTGAAGTCCCTGATGAGCGGCTCGGCCAGGGGCGAGTAGCCAAAGCTCACCCCCTCCATCACAAGCCCGCCGCGCAGCTTCTCCAGAGGGTCGTCCTCGCCAAGATCGTCAGTCTCGGCCTCAATGTCCACCTCGTAGCGCATGACGTCTTCGACCCGTTCCATCGACACCCGCGTCTCCTGGATACCCTGCCCCGTAGCAATGAGGCTCTCCACCGGCGCGAGAAAGCTCTGCACAAACGACTGGAAGGCAAGCAGCATGCCGGCGGTAAACTGCCCGTCCATGATAAACATCACGCCCAAAAGCAGGATGAGGATATTCAGGAGCCTCTGCACGAGGCCGGGCACCGAGCCCAGCGATGCGTTGAGGGCCGCAACCTTGGTGGCCGACGCGGTGTATTGGGCATACTGACCGGCCCACCGGGCAAAGAATCCATTTTCGGCACCCACAGACTTGATGGTATCCATCATCGAGATACCCGTGAGCGTCATGCCGTGGAGCATGCTCATGTTGCGCACCTGAACCCGGGATATATCCACGCGCTTCCTCGAGATGAGCCAGGCGAGCAGGGCATTGATAGCCGTGGCCGCAACAGCGATACAGGCGAGCAGAACGCTGTAGTTGAGCATGACCACGAGATAGATGATGAGGAGCGCCGCATCGATGAAGACCGGGGCGGCCTGCGAAACGAAGACAGTGGCTATGGCATCGTTTGAGCCCTGCCTGAGCGCGATGTCGCCCGCGAGCCTCTGCGAGAAGAACCGCATGGGAAGCCTGAGCACGTGCCACATGAAGTCGGCGTTTGACACAATGGCGAGTTTGCCCGCCGCCTTGAGCAGATAATAGTGGTTCAGAGTCGTCGCCACAAAGAGGAACAGCGCAAAGACAGCAAAGGCCACGAGAAAGGGCATGAGCAGGGCCTGGTTGCCCTGGGCCAGAATGGCATCGGTAAAGACGCGCGTAAACGACGGCTGGATAATGCCGGCAAGCGCGATAAGCGCACTCAGGATCCCAAGCAGCACCACGGCGGAGAGCGAGCCTCTGAGCCGCTCCCGCACAAAGCCGAGCACACTACGTGGCCTGCCCGAAGGCTCAAACGCGGGCCCGGGTGCCAGCGTGAGGCATATGCCGGAATAGGCACGCTCGAACTTCTCGGCGTCCAGCGTGTAGCGGCCCTGCGCCGGATCGCTGATGCAGGCCAGTTTGCCTCCCCGTTTGAAGCCCTCCAGCACAACGAAGTGGTTGAAGTTCCAGAAGAGGATGCAGGGGAAGGAGGCCTCTTCCCTCAGATCTGCCGCGTCGTATTTGAAACCCCTGGCCTCAAGGCCGTAATTGCGCGCTGCCTTGAAGATGTTGTGCAGATTGCTGCCGTCGCGGGAAACACCGCAGTCTTCACGCAGCTTTTCGAGGGGAATCCACTTGTGGTACTGCGCAAGCACCATGCCGAGTGCTGCGGCACCACACTCCGCGGCCTCCATCTGGAGTATCACCGGGACCTTGACCCGTGTATGCCGTGGCTCGTGCCTGTGCGCTTGG
>JAIRZP010000047.1 GCA_031267175.1 Coriobacteriales bacterium
GCCAGTGCGTCAATGAGAGCCGTGCCCTGGCAAACGAACTTGCGCGTGGCAATCTTGACACGACGATAACCATCTCGCCGGGCAACGACATCGCCAGCGGCCTCAAGAACCTACAATCCACCCTCAAGCATATCTCCTGGCAGGTCAAGCAGGTTGCAAAGGGCGATTACCATCAAAAACTCAGTTTTGCCGGCAGCTTTTCGGAGTCCATCAACGACATGATCGAGCAGCTCAAAGAACGGGACCAGGCCCTTCACGCTGAGATAGAGATCAACCAGCAGGTGGCCTTCTACGATACGCTTACCTCCTCCTACTCACGCCACTACGGCATGCTGACCTTTGAGCGGTGGCTCACCGAGAAACAATCCTTTGTGGTGGCCTTTGTCGACTTGGACGGCCTCAAATACGTCAACGACACCCTTGGCCATACGGTTGGGGACGAATACATTCTCTCCACCGCTCAGATTCTCACCGGTTTTGGTGATGAGACCATCATATGCCGCCTGGGCGGGGACGAGTTCATGCTGCTCATCCGTGGTCTCTCCCTTGAACAGTCGCGTGAGAGCCTGGAGGAGATGCGAGAACGGCTGGCCGAGAGTTTTGACGGTGGATACTATCGCAGTTTCAGCTATGGACTCGTGGAGGTAGACAAGGACAACACCAGGAGCGCGTCGCTCTTGCTGAGCATTGCCGATGAGTGCATGTATGACGATAAGCGTGGTCGCAAGAAGGAGCGTCGCGCTGAGGCCTGATGACGGGGTATTGGCACGCTCCTGGAGAACCGTGCTGATACCCATGCTGATTCTTTGCTACTATAGCGTGTACCGTGATTAGCGACGAAGACATCCGCAGGGTTCGCGAGGCCACCGACCTGGTTGACCTCGTGTCCGAGACGGTCGTGCTCCAACGGCGGGCGCGTGAGTTTTGGGGGCGCTGTCCGTTTCATGAAGAAAAGACGGCTTCCTTCAAGGTGGATCCCCGCTCGCAGCTTTATCACTGCTTTGGCTGTCATGCCGGCGGGGATGCCTATGGCTTTGTCATGCACACGCAGGACATGAAGTTTATCGACGCGGTCCGCTATCTGGCCGACCGAGCCCATATCACCCTCACCGAGACCCACGGCGCAAAGTCGCAGGGCAAGCGGGCCAGACTGCTTGAGCTCATGGCTGCCAGTGCCCAGTATTATTCCTTGCAACTTCTGCGCACGTCCGCTCCCGGTGCCGAGGCGGCCCGTTCGTATCTCAGCGGACGTGCCATGGGAACAAAGATAGCCAAAAACTGGCAGCTGGGCTACGCGCCCGGAGGCACCCAGCTCCTCGGCCATCTCCGATCCAAGGGCTTTACACTCGAGGAATGCCTGGATGCCAACGTCGTGCTCAAGGCGTCCAACGGGCGTCCGCGCGACCGCTTTTACGCGCGGGTGATGTTTCCCGTTGCCGACCTGCTCGGCAACATCATTGCCTTTGGGGGCCGCATCATCGACGAAGGGGAGCCCAAATACCTCAACAGCTCCGAGACCCTGCTCTTCCATAAACGGGAGACGCTCTACGCGCTTGACAAGGCCAAGGCCACGATAACCAGCCGAGGCACGGCCATAGTCGTGGAAGGTTACACCGATACCATCGCCATGCACGAGGCCGGCTATACCAATACGGTTGCCACGCTGGGCACGGCATTGACCCTGCAGCACCTCAAACTGCTCAACCGTTTTGCCAAGAAGGTCATCTACCTGTTTGACGGTGACGAGGCCGGCAAACGCGCCGCTGTGCGCGCCGCGGAGCTTATCACAGAGGACATCACGCCCGAAGCCGGACGTTTCAGGGTACAGCTTGAGGTGGCGGAGCTGCCGCCTGGCACCGACCCGGCCGAGTTGCTCGCCCAGCAGGGTGCGGCAGCTCTGCAGGTAATACTCGACACGTCGCAGCCCTTACTCAAATATGCCCTGCAGCAGAGTCTCAGGAACGCCGATCTTACCAGTCCGGAAGGCCGCAGTGCCGCACTGCGGTCGGCGCTTACCGTGCTCCTGCCTATTCGTGGATCGATTCTCGCAACAAGCTACATTGCCGAAGAGCTCGTGTCGCAGTTGGGGGTGGACTATTCCGCGGCACTATCGCTCTTTAACAGTATGCAGGCACCACGGGCACGGGAGACAGACAACGAGCGCGGCAGCAGAGCCTCAGGCGAGGCCTCAGGCACAACCTCGAGCAGAGCCACAAGGAGAGCCTACGGGTCAGCAGCGAGAGAAACCGTGGCCGGGGCCTCAGAAGCCGACGCGGCCTACGCCGACACAGGCTCGGGCAGAGGTCAGACCGCTTCTGCCACCTCAGCCAGCGGCATCGTAACGGTTGTCGGGCTCGAGAATGAACTGATACTCCTCTTCATCGAGCATGCCGAGGTTCGCAGCCTCCTGGCCCGGGCCTTCGAGCGCATTGCCTGGAGCAGCGAGGAGCTCGCGAGCCTGGCCCAGGGCCTGAGCGCGGCAGACCGCGAGCAGACAAGCGGCGAGCTCTATGCCCTGGCCCTGCAGCTGGCCCCGTCCTATGCCCCTATGCTCTCTGCAGGTCTTAGGCAGGAGTTTTCGGGCGAGATAACCGATTATGCGCGCTTACTTATGTATATGCTGCGCGAGACACAGCTGCAAGACGAGATCACCCTGGCCAAGATAGCGTATGCCAAGCTTGCTCAGAGCACAGAAGGGGAGGATACGTTCAAAGAAATCGCCGATAAGCAGCTTGAATTGGCAACAATAAGGGAAAGACTTGCCGAGATACCCAAAATGACGCTCTGAGCCGTGGTACACTGGTACGTTCCCACCATGCAAAAGAGGAGGTAACATTGCCTGGAAAAGATACCGAAAAGTCCAGCTCAAAGTCCGAGCGCTCCCACAGCGCAAAGCACACCGCTGAGACAGAGAAAACGACCAAGACCCCCAAGGCGCACGCCGAGAAGGGCAAAGCACGAACCGCCGATACTCCTGCAGAGGGTTCTCACGCCGCCGCCGCTCCCGCCGCTGCCGACCTGAACTCCGCCGACCTTGCTGCCTCCGGGCAGGCTGCCCAGGCTGCAATCGCTCCCGCTCCCCAGGCTGCAATCGCTCCCGCTCCCGCTGCCGTTATCGCTGCCTCCCTGGAGCCCATCGAAGCCGAATTGCTCAAGCTCGTTGAAGACACGCAGGAGTATGGCACCATCTCGGTGAGCGAGATCGTCTCCCAGCTCAGCAACCTGGACCTCACCGAGGCCCAATTAGACGCTGTCAACGTCTTTATCGAGAGTAAGGGTATCAGTGTCATCGATGATTCCGAGAAGGAGGCCTCCGACCTCGATATAGAGAATGGCATCTCCACCGAGGCCGATGCTGCCGCCGCCCTGGCGCTGGCAGAAGAAGTCGTCCTGAGTGACGATGAGATCCTCGAAGGCATTCCAGAGGTTGACCTCAAAGCCAATGAGGGCGTTGACATCCAGCTCCCCAAGGTCGCCTCGCGCAAAAAGGCCACGAAGAAGCGCAGCAGCTCGGAGTCCTCGGTTGCCATGCTCACCGGAGACCCGGTCCGCATGTATCTCAAGGAGATAGGCAAGGTTGACCTGCTCACCGCCGAGCAGGAGATAGACCTGGCCATGAAGATAGAGGCCGGCGTAGAGGCCGGCGCAAAGCTGGACGAGGCGCACCTCAAAAAGGTCAAGCTGGACCGGCGCGAGGAGCGTCGTCTTACCCGCATCGAGCAGAAGGGCCTCGACGCCAAGCAGCAGCTCATCGAGGCAAACCTGCGCCTGGTCGTGTCGATTGCCAAGCGCTACGTGGGCCGCGGCATGCTCTTTTTGGACCTCATCCAGGAGGGCAACCTCGGGCTCATCCGCGCCGTGGAAAAGTTCGACTACACCAAGGGCTTCAAGTTCTCCACCTACGCGACCTGGTGGATCCGTCAGGCCATCACGCGGGCCATCGCCGACCAGGCACGCACCATACGCATCCCCGTGCATATGGTTGAGACCATCAACAAGCTGGTGCGGGTACAGCGCCAGCTCCTGCAGGAGCTCGGGCGCGACCCCCTGCCGGAGGAGATCGGCGAGATCATGGGCATGCCAGCCGAGCGTATCCGCGAGATACAGAAGATAAGCCAGGAGCCGGTCTCGCTTGAGACCCCCATTGGTGAGGAGGAGGACAGCCAGCTCGGCGATTTCATTGAGGACGCCGCCGCCGAAGTACCGCCCGACGCGGCCTCCTTCAGCATGCTGCAGGAGCAGCTCCAGAAGGTGCTTGACGGTCTGGCTGAGCGCGAGCGGAAGGTCATATCGCTGCGCTTTGGCCTCAAAGACGGGCATCCGCGCACCCTGGAGGAGGTGGGGAGGGAGTTTGGTGTGACGCGCGAGCGCATCCGTCAGATAGAGTCCAAGACGCTGGCCAAGCTGCGCCACCCTTCCCGGTCGAGCAAATTGAAGGATTATCTGGAGGAATAAACCGTGGTGGAAACTCAGGAGTCAGTAGAGTCAGTGGAGGAAGGCACAGAAGGGCCAGCAGTGGAGGACAGCGAGCAAGGCAGCGCAGAGGAAGGATTGGGAGAGGAGCACGCCAGCGAGGACGGCGGCAACGGAGCCAGCGAGGATGCCGAGCAAGGCTCCGGCGCGTCGGAGGACTGTAACTCCGCCTGCTCGAGTTGCGATGTGGCCGGCTGCGGCGACCGGAGTGCGCCAGCCAAATTAACGCCTCACCCCCAGGCGCAGATACACCATGTCATCGCCGTGGTGAGCGGCAAGGGCGGCGTGGGTAAGTCGCTGGTTACCTCGCAGCTGGCAAACCTTTTTAACGCCAAAGGCTACCGCGTGGGTGTGCTCGATGCCGATATTACCGGCCCCACAATGGCGCGGGCCTTTGGCATCAGCGACCATCTCAACGCCTGCGAAGACGGCCTTATCCCGCAGGAGACGGCAGAGGGCATACGGGTGGTCTCGACAAACATGGTCCTGCCGGATGAGACGACGCCGGTGCTCTGGCGTGGCTCCATCATCTCCAACCTCATCCGCCAGTTTTTCTCCGAGGTGCTCTGGGGAGAGCTGGACTATCTGTTCATCGACATGCCGCCGGGCACCGGCGACGTGGCCCTCACCGTGTTCCAGTCGCTGCCCATAGACGGCATCGTCATCGTGACGGCCCCGCAGGACCTTGTGTCGATGATCGTGGGCAAGGCCATCAATATGGCCGACACGATGGAGGTGCCGATCCTCGGCCTCGTCGAGAACATGGCACACTTCACCTGCCCGGACTGCGGCAGCGAGCATCGGGTCTTTGGCCCCAGTACCCTGGACGCGCTCGCCGATGAGTATGGCATTGCGCTCCGCGCGAGCCTCCCCCTTGACCCCCGCTTTGCCGAGCACATGGACAGAGGCGAGGCCGCCCGGATTGCCGTGCCGGGGTTGGATGCCTTTGCACAGAAACTGGCAGCGGGGACGGGGCAACTGTCCCACTTTG
>JAIRZP010000105.1 GCA_031267175.1 Coriobacteriales bacterium
GTGGCAGCGGCTATGTCGCCTCTGCCTCAGCTACAGCACGTGCCACGGACGGGAGCAGTGCCACAGCACAGCACAGGAGTGGCACCATCAAGGCAACTGAGGGCGTCTACCCTGTCACCGTTGAGGTAGCTGAGGACACGACTATCACCACCACTGTCAACTTCACCGTCATGGACGGGGATGTCATAGACGGGAACGCTGACTACGCTCTTTCCGCTTCACACGTGTTCATGACTGAGGCAGAGGCTGCAACCTGGCTTGCCCCTTCTCCGGACTATGTCGCGCGGGCCAATGCCCGTGCTCTGCTTGTCGGCAATGCTTCCAGCACACCAACTTCCAACGTTCCAACAGCCATTAAGGTTGCGGGCGAGGTCTCAGCGGCTGAGGGTATCTATCAAGTGACCTTTGCGGTTGCACAAGACATAACGGTGAGAATAACCGTAGACTTCGTGGTGTCCTCCGGCCCTTATTACATGCTCAGTTATCACTCAGCTGATCACGAGGCAGGCAGCGCTCCCGCTTCCTCACACTATCTCAGGGGCGGCACGGCAACGGTTCAATCCAGTGGAACCCTGGCGCGCAGTGGCTTTACCTTTGCAGGTTGGGCGCTCGATAACCCCTACGCTTCATCGTATACGGAGGTCACGCATCTTCCAGGCGCTCTTGTTTTGATGGATGGTCAGATGAGCCTCTATGCCGTTTGGGTGCAGGATGCCGACGCGCCGGTTGTGCCGCCTCCAGCACGTATCGAGCCACCAGCAATTACGGAGGTTATTAAGACAATCGAGACCACCAGGATGGTTTTTCCTCCTGTTGGACCAACACTCTATGTGCCAGTTCCGAGCGAAACGGCCACTCAGCAATCTCAGGAATCACAACTTGCTCCGCCCGCAGAAATCAAATCGCAAAAGGTGCCGACAAACGCTGTAACGGACGAGAGGCATTGGTCGCTGGTCAATCTGTTGTGTACCCTGTTTTTGGTGCTAACGCTTCTCATGGCTGTGACGTATGTCCTGCGTCGCTCAAACAGGGCTTCTGGTGAGCAGGTTTCCGGCGAGCCTTATATTGATGAACAGGATCCCGCTAGTGTTCGCGCCAGTGACTCATACGCGACCCGCATATTCCTTTGTCTGAGCATTTTTGCCAGCGCAGCCGAGCTGTTCCTGTTTGCCTGGACTCAGGATCTTGCCTTGGGCATGGCTTTATTTGATGAGCACACCACACAATTCATTGCTCTCCTCGTATTTGGTCTGATGAGCACCATCTTTTTACTCACAAGCAGGAGTACCACCGACTATTCAAGCTTCAGAGCAGGACAAAGGCGCTGGGATGTTGACCTTGATGAATAAGAGTCAGAAGCGAACACTAGCCATCCTGAATCCGGAGCCCTCACAACGCTTGAGGAAGTGAGCGTTGCGGGGAGGATGAGCAGTCAAAGTCATCGCTACCCAATTCTTTCTTCCTCTTATCTCGCCTTCAGCTTACAGTGCGTCGAGGGAAATCAAGTTTGCACCTCAAACAGTTTCGTCAGCTGGCTTCACATCGCTCCAGATAGGGCAGTCGTGCCAGTTATCCGGATAGCCAAGCAGCTTACGGTCAATCTGCGGGTGCAAGGCGAATAAGGATTCCAGCCTCTCTGCCCAGCGACTTTGAGGGGCTATAGAGATGCGCTTGATGGCATCAAGCACCATCAACCTGAGTTGCCTGTCGAATACATAGCGATCCCATATGCATGAGAACCTGGTGTCATCAGGGAACAACCAGCTGTCTTGTGCTTTGGTCTCAATGCGCAACAGGCGCCAATATCCGCTCAAGCAGTGGTAGCTGACGGTACTCAACGAGCGCCTCATAGTGCCAGCGTATGCGTAACGCATACATCTGTCAATCAGATTAGGAGGCAGTTGTGCCCTATATCCAACCTGAAGAAATCGAACGCATCAAACAAATCGACGTGCTCACCTATCTTAAACAGTACGAGCCTGACGAGCTGGTAAGGCTCTGTCCGAACAGCTACTGCACCAAGACACATGACTCCCTCAAGTTGTCGAACGGACGATTTTATTGGTGGAGCCAGGGGATTGGCGGGCGCAGCGCGCTTGACTATTTCATAATGGACGAGATCCCTATCCCGACAAGAAGATACTGCGTCTCTCTGAGTCTTTCATGGTTGAAAGTGAGAAGCCTACGCTCGAACTTACCGCCACCGTCTACAACATCGCTGCCGAGCATAACACAGAACTCCTCCCAGAAAGCCAGGCACTCTCTGACTACGCCGTTTTCGTGTCGATGGTGGAGAACTATCGCGCAGACGGCCTCCCCCTTAGCGAAGCCATAACAAAAGCCATACAGGAATGTAAGAAACACTGTATAACGGCACCATACTTGGAAAGTCATGGACCTGAGGTATTCACCGAGTGGATTGGTGTGCCTGCCGGGTCCTCAGACGGCTCGTTCGTCCACACTATCGAGGGCAACAGTGGCGATGTCTGTAGGCTCAATACGCACAGCATCAACAGCAGCGTTGTTTCTGGCTACGGGCTTACGGGGAGCCAGCTTATAAACAGAGCGTACTTTCACAGAACGTGCCGCCTCCTGCCGATCTGGCCCTGTCCCTTGGCCAATCTGGCCAAAATTTCCCAAAAGTTTTCCAGTCAAAATTTCCCGTCACTAAAAGTCTTTTCAAAAAAAAATCAAAAAAAGTTTGAAAAACCCCTTGACACGCAAGTAAGCATGGGCTAACATTCTCTTTGTGGAAGTTAACTCCTTCTAACATCCACAAATTGGGCGAATGGTACTTGACAGGATGTGAGAAAGCAGGTATTATTCGTTGATAAGGATAAAGAGAGACACACGTCGCGAGGGCATCCTTCCCCTCGCCCCCTACTTGGGATAAGTAGGGTTGGCTCCTCTGGACGATCCTTGCCAATCTTGTCTCGACAGAGGCGGTAGGCGACTCTTGCACCAAGTGCCGATGGCTGACTCACCATCGTCACTGGACGGTACAGGACAAGTCCTCCTACTTGCGGTCTGCCCCTCTGTCAGAGACAAACCCTCTTTCACGCACAATCTATCTGCTTCTGCTTCTGCTTTGCTGCGCCCCTGCGTTCGTCGAGAGAGCACGGGCAAGACAGCACGGTCGTGATAGCACGGGCGAGATAACACAGCTGAATGTTTCCAAGATAACAAATCAGAACAATTTTACCCAGAGCACAGGGCAAAGCGCTACCCTTTTCAGATAAATAACAGGCAAAGCGAGGCTCTGGAGAAGAGGTTCCGGAGAAAAAGCACCGGCAACGATGCTTACGACAATGCCTGTGATACAGGAATACTCGATGAAAACGTCGAGAACGACACGAGGAAGGTGCTTTTTGGCATGAAGAAGTTTAAGACCGAGAGCAAGCGCTTGCTTAATCTCATGATCAATTCCATCTACACCAACAGAGAGATATTCCTCCGCGAGCTTATTTCCAACGCGTCGGACGCACTCGACAAGCTCTATATTGCGAGCCTCACCAACCGCAACGTAAAGGTGTCGCGCGACGAGTTGGGCATCGGGCTTGCCTTTGACGCCGAGGCGCGTACGATAACCGTTTCCGACAACGGCATTGGTATGAGCAGAGATAGCTTGGACAAGAACCTCGGCACCATCGCGCACTCCGGCAGTCTGGAGTTTAAGGTGGAGCAGGAAGAGGCAGACAAGGGGAGCAAGGCCGCGGAGCCGGCAGAGGATACAGAGAAGGCCGATGAGTCCGCACAGGACACGCCAGAAAACAGCGCCGAGCCAGGAGGCGAGGCCGAAGCCGCCACAGAGGCCAAAGCAACAGACGAGCGAAAAGGCGAGGCCATCGACCTCATCGGTCAGTTTGGCGTAGGCTTTTACTCCGGCTTTATGGTGGCCTCCGAGGTGCGCGTCATCTCGAGAGCGTATGAGGAAGAGCAGGCCTGGATGTGGAAGAGCAACGGCATCGACGGCTACGACCTTAAGGAGGCGAGCCGCCCGGAGCACGGCACGGATGTCATCCTCACCCTCAAGCCGGACAGCGATGAGGAGGACTTCAGCCTCTTTCTCTCCGAGGCAGAGCTCAGCTATCTGGTAAAGAAATACAGCAACTATGTGCGCTATCCCATTCGCATGGAAGTAACCCGCAGACGTGAGCTGCCCAAGCCCGCCGACGCCGGTGAGGACTACACGCCCGAGTACGAGAGTTACCAGGAAACAGAGACCCTCAACTCCATGACTCCCATTTGGAAGCGGCGCAAGTCTGAGGTGAGCGAGGAGGAGTACGCCGAGTTCTACAAGAGCGATTTTCACGACCACGCCGCCCCCGTGGCCACCTTTACGATCAACGCCGAGGGCGCACTCAACTACGACGCGCTGCTGTTTATTCCCTCGCATGCCCCCTTTGACCTGTACAGCAAGGACTTTGAGAAGGGTCTGGCGCTCTACAGCTCCAACGTCATGATTATGGAGAAGTGCCCCGACCTGCTCCCCGACCACTTCAACTTCGTGCGTGGTGTGGTGGACAGCGCCGACCTCGACCTCAATATCTCGCGCGAGACCCTGCAGAAGAACAACCAGCTCAGAGCCATGGCCCGGCGCATCGAGAAGAAGATAATCAGCGAGCTGAGCACGCTGATGGCCAAGGACCGCGAGACCTACGAAGGCGTGTTTGAGTGCTTCGGCCGCAGCATGAAGTATGGCATCTACACGAGCTACGGCGCGCTCAAGGACACGCTGGCACCCCTGCTCCTCTACTACAGCGCAAAAGAAGAGAAGATGGTGAGCTTACAGGAGTATCTGGACGCCGCTCCGTCCGAGCAGGAAGCCGTGTACTATGCGGCCGGTGAGGATGAGGCCCTGCTGGCCAGGATGCCCATGGTCAAGAGCGTGCTGGCGCGTGGCTTTGACGTACTGCTCTGCGTGCAGGATGTGGACGATTTTTGCCTGGGCGTTATGGGCAGCTACGAAGAAAAGCCCTTCAAAAACGTGGCTGGGGCTGATCTTGGCCTTGAATCGGAGGAAGAGAAGCAGGAGACCGAGAAGAAGTCCCAGGAGTACCAGGAGCTCTTCAAGGCCATGCAGGAGCTTCTCGATACCAAGGTCTCCAAGGTGCGGCTCTCTACCCGTCTGGCAGACATGCCGGCCGGCATCAGTGCTGAGGGCCCTGTGTCGCTCGAGATGGAGCGGGTGCTCGCGGCCATGCCGGATGGCGGCGGCATCAAGTCCGAGCGCGTGCTGGAGCTTAATGCCGAGCATCCCGCCTTTGCCAAGCTCGTGGAGGCACGCGAGGGAGGCGACGACGGGCGGCTGGCCCTTCTCACGAACATCCTCTACAACCAGGCGCTGCTCGTGGAGGGACTGCCCGTTACCGACCCGGTAGATTTTGCCCAGGCCATCGGACAGCTGCTCATATGAGAAAGCCGGCTACAGCGGCCAGCAGACAAGCCCGGAAAACCTCAGTGGATACTTTGCATTTGAGACAAGACAACGAGCGCGAAGAGTGGTACCCTATCAGCCTGCTGATTAGCTGTAGCAAATCTTACGGCAGATTTAACGCATAAAAGGCCTGAGGAGGCACAATGAAGTTGTTTGGATTGGGAATGCCTGAGCTTATCATCATCCTTTTGGTGATCCTGGTTATCTTTGGCCCCAAAAACCTACCAAAACTCGGCTCAGCGCTCGGAAAGGCCGTCAAAGGCGTACGCGAGGGCGTTGACAGTGTCAATACCGAGCTGGACGCGGCCAAGGAGTCCGTGGACTCCGTGAGCAAGGATAAGGATAAAAAGGGCAAGAATGCCAAAGAGAGTGAGCCGCCCATTACCGCTACCGCCGTTGTAGAGGACGTTCCTGTTGCCGAAGAAACGGTCATCATAGAGGAGGAAGCTTTCTCTGACGGTGGATTCTGCTCGCAGTGTGGCGCGCCGCTTGAGTCAGACGCCAAGTTCTGTAAGAAATGCGGTGCGGCCAACAGCTAAGGCTTTTGATGTTGTGTTGGCGGCATACGTGGTGAACATCCCGTATGCCGCTTGTGTTTTCGGCGGTAAGGGGTTATCATCATCCACCCTGCACAGCAGCTCCAAACGACGATCTATGCAAACGATGCGTTATACCAACAAGCTTTTTGAACAGATGGGAACACCATGTCCAAAGAAATCATACTCACCAAAGAGGGGTGCGACGAACTCAAGGCTGAGCTGGAAGAGCTGGAAACCGTCAAGCGCGCCGAAGTGGGCGAACGCATTAAGAACGCCCGCGAGTTTGGCGATATTACCGAGAACTCCGAGTACGATGATGCCAAGAACGAGCAGGCCTGGGTCGAGAGCCGCATCATCGAGATCAATCTCGTGCTTGCCAACGCCACCATAGTCGAGGCCCCTAAGCGCTCTAACAGGGTGGCCATTGGCAACAAGGTTCTCGTACAGTTAGACAGTGGCGCGGAGCGGCAGTTTACGCTTGTTGGTGCCGCAGAGGCCGACGCCGCAAAAGGCAGAATATCCAACGAATCGCCTGTGGGAGCGGCCCTTTTGGGGGCGCGCAAAGGCGACGAGGTCACCGCAGAAGGCCCCACCGGCAAGGAAATCAAGTTCACCATCTTAAAGATCGGCAGATAGTGTGAGTGAGATTGTTGATGATCCCATTGAGGTGCGCAGGGCCAAGCGCCAGGCGCTCATTGATGCCGGGCACAGTCCCTATGCCTTTGCCTTTGATATAAGCGCCCGTGCCGCGGAGCTGGAGGAGCGCTACGCCGGTCTGGACAGCGGCGAGACCACCGAGGACCGGGTGCGGAGCGCCGGCCGTATCAGGGCCATTCGCAGTCAGGGCAAGGCCACCTTTATCGTGCTGCAGACCGGCACGGGAAGCATCCAGATCTTCTGTCGTATCAATACGCTTGGCGAGGAGGCCTACGAAGCGCTCAGGTATCTCGATGTGGGCGACTTTATCGGCGTTGAGGGCCTGGTGATGCGCACACGGCGGGGAGAGTTGTCCATTCTGGCGGAGAGCATTGAGCTTCTCTCCAAATCGCTCAGACCCCTGCCAGAGAAGTTCCATGGCCTCTCCGACAAGGAGACTCGCTATCGGCAGCGTTACGTGGACCTCGTTATGAACTCCGAGGTCAAAGAGGTCTTTGCCAAGCGCTTCGCCATCATAGATGCGCTCAGGCGTGAGGCTGCCTCCCGTGGCTTCGTTGAGGTGGAGACCCCTATGCTCCATCCCATCCCCGGTGGTGCCACCGCCAAGCCCTTTACCACGCACTATCATGCGCTCGACCGCAACTTCTACCTGCGTGTAGCGCCGGAGCTGCACCTCAAACGTCTGCTCGTGGGCGGCTTTGAAAAGGTCTTTGAAATCAACAGGAGCTTTCGCAACGAGGGCATGGACCACTTCCACAATCCCGAGTTCACGACGCTGGAGGCCTATCAGGCCTACACAGACGTGGAGGGCATCGCGGAGTTTACCCGCGAGCTGATCCAAGCCGCCTGCCTGGCAGCCAACGGCAGTCTCCAGATAGCATATCAGGGTATCACTGTGGATCTGGGCGGCACCTGGCCGGTGTCCAGCATGCTGGAGCTGGTGAGCGAGGCCGTGGGCCAGGAGATCAGCTTCGACTGCGATCTGCAATTGCTAAAATCGTTAGCAAATAGTAATCACCTCGCCATTCAGCCGCAATGGGGCAAGGGTAGACTGATTACTGAGTTATTTGATGAGTTGGTGGAGCCAGCCCTCGTGCAGCCTGTCTTTGTTTCCGATCATCCCCTGGAAACCAGCCCTCTGGCCAAAAAGAAGCCCGGCAATGCCAACCTCACCAGCAGGTACGAGCTGTTTATCTGTGGGCATGAGTATGCCAACCTGTTCAGCGAGCTTAACGATCCTGTGGATCAGACGGAGCGCTTTCAGGCGCAGATGGAGGCAAAGGCCGCCGGCGATGAGGAGGCAATGGGGTATGATGAGGATTATATCCGCGCACTGGAGTACGGCATGCCACCAGCCGGAGGCGTGGGCATCGGCATCGACAGACTGGTGATGTTGCTCACCAACGTAGAATCCATACGTGATGTGTTGCTGTTTCCTCAGATGCGTGAGGAGAGTTTTTCGTAAATAAAAGCTCCCGCTCTCCCGCTGGCAGAGGTCTGTGCGGGAAGAAAGGGAGTGGCGTCGTGTGTGGGAGGAAGGAAGTAGAGTATGTCGTTTGACCGATTTACCGATAAGGCCCGAGCGGTCCTGGCAGGAGCCCAGGAAGAAGCCCGGCAGTTGGGACAGTCCAACGTGGGCACCGAACACCTGCTCCTCGGCCTGCTGCGCGAGAAAGAAGGCATTGCGGCCCAGGCCCTGAAGACCCTCAATGTCAAGTACGACGAGGTGCTGGCCCAGGTCAAATCAATCGTCAAGGTAAGCGATGAGCAGCCAGCTGGTCATCTCTCCTTTACCCCGCGGGTCAAGCGGGTGTTGGAGTATGCCCTGCGTGAGACCATGCAGCTGGGGCAGAGCTACATATCCACGGAGCATCTGCTGCTCGGCATCGTGCGCGAAGGCAACGGCCAGGCTATCCAGGCCCTGTCGCAGATGGGCATCGATGGCGAGATGATAAAGAAGGCCATCGTCGAGCAGCTGCAGAAGAACGCCGCCTATGCGGGGCATCCCGATATTGCCGATGCCGAGATAGACGCGGGCGACGGTAACAGCATCCTCAAGGAGTTTGGCACCAACCTTACCCAGGAGGCCGTAAGCGGCAAGCTGGATCCGGTCGTGGGCCGCGAGCTGGAGATCGAGCGCGTCATGCAGATACTCTCCCGTCGTACTAAGAACAACCCC
>JAIRZP010000125.1 GCA_031267175.1 Coriobacteriales bacterium
AACTGGAAGCTGGTCAAGGACTACGCCACCCGTTCGGGCGAGTGCCTGGACTGGATGCTGGAGAGCATTCCCCAGGATCTCACAAGCCGCTATGCCAAGACCTTTGGCTACAAGGGCAACGCCAACTTCAACGGTATCTGCGACATGCAGTACAGCTTCATCGGCATGACCCAATGGCGCGACACGGAGAAGAACATCAACATGTGGCCCTATGTGATCCGCGAGTTGCATAAAGAGCTGGAGGCACAGGGCGGCATGATGCTCTGGGGTTACCAGGGCCTCAAGCTCGTGCATACCGACAGTATGGTGAGCGGTGCCCTCTTCCGCGACATCGACGAGGCGATTCATCAGGTGGATGCCAAGGCGGTCATCGTCTGCGCCGGCGACTTTGGCGGCAATCCCGACATGCGTCTGGACCTCAGTGACCAGATGCGCAATCTGGCCTGGGCACGAGGCTTGGATCGCACCGACGCCAACTCCACCGGCGGCATGGGTCGCGACGGTTCGGGCATTCGCATGATGCTGTGGGCCGGGGCAACTATGGAGGCTGGGCCGCGCCCAGCCCAGAGCGTCGGCATCAACGGCAAGCCAGCTGCCATCGTTGCCGGTGGTTCGTATCCGGTCTTTGGGGCCAATGGCAAGCGCTTCATGAACGAGAGTTTCATCAAGCACGGTTCCAATGGCTACCTCGACATGCTGCCGGATGGCTTTACCATGGTAAGCGTTGCCGATGCCAACTGGGAAAAGTGGATGAGCTACCAGGGATACGGCCATGAGACCATGGACACCTCCAGCGACTATATGTTGGATGAGGTGCGAGCCAACTATGCTGCGGGCAACACCACAGAAGAGGGTTTTGAGGTGCGCAGCTTTGCCCGCTTTGGTATTGAGTATTCCGTGCAGACCGCCGCTCCCGACCTGCAGACCCTGGCCGAGCGTGCGTATCCGGGGGATGCCGCCACGCAGCAGGCCTTCCTGGCCGAGATAGAGCATTATAATGAGATGTGCGCCGCCGGCCACGATGACGACTGGGGCTGCGACCCGCAGAATATGTTCCCCATCGTTGACGCTCCCTTCTATTACAGTCTTGGATCCACGATGGAGGGTACGCCTTCCAACGGCCTGTGCCAACACGCCGCGGTGTGTACCGATGATGAGTATCGCGTGCTTACGGGCACCAAGGCACCCATTGAGGGCCTCTATGCCGGAGGAAACAGCTGTGGCCAACGTATGGGAATCCAATACGTGACGCCCACCGCCGGCAACAGCTGCGGCTCCGCGCTGACCTCGGGATTCTGCGCCGCCGACAGCGTGATAGCCGATTTGGGCTAAACTGAGAGAAGCACCGATTACTGCGAGTTTTGTAGGGGATGGCAGCCCAGTGGGCTGCCATCCCCTCTGGTGAACCGTCGATGTATTCATTGCACGCCATCTTGCGGCCAATTTGACATACAGGCAAGTAATCGGCGCTTCCCTGCCGCACCGCACAGGAACTGTAATCTCAAGGGATCTCAAAGGAGGCTCATGGCAACCCAACGCCCCGTCCTGCTCAATATCACCGTGCCCTTCTGTGTCAACCCCTGTGGCTGGCGGCCGGGCTGCCCGATCATTCCGGGTTGGAACAGCGGCAGGCAAACTGCCTATATGGAGGCAGTAGGGCGGGAGATTGAGGCCAACGCCAGCCAGTTTAGCGATGTACAGATAACTGCGGTACGCTTTGGCGGAGGCGTGGCGTCTAATGTGGGCGAGCATATCTCACACACGATGCGGCTCGTGCGCAGGCTCTATGACGTGGCAGACGATGCGCAGATAACCATGCGCTCATCCATCAGCAACATCAGCGGGGCCAACCTGCCCTGGTTCAAGCGCGCGGGGATACAACGCTTTGACTTTGAGATGATGTCCCTGAATCAGGCGGACTTCTCGCTACTCAACAGAAACGACGCCTGGGCCGACTTTGTTGTGATGTGCGACTACCTGCTCAAAACCCATAGGAACGAGTTGCTGGGCCTGATACTCAGCTGGGGGCACGGCGCGCGTGACGGCAACGACGCGGCCAGTATCGCCAACTTTCGAAAATCCGTGGTGGAGGCAGCCACGACCCACGCCTCGCACATCCGTCTGCTGGAATATCAGGGAGCAGAACCCTTGTCTGTCGGTGCCGAGCTCAAGGCCGAATCAGCATCCCTCAGCAGGGAGGCACCCAAAAACCTGTTGCCCGCCGCCAGTGCAGAAGTCAAGGCCGAGCAACTGGAGCTGGCCCGCAAGGTCTTTGTGGCACAGGGCTTTAGCGAGTACCTGCCCCTGCACTTTGGCAGAGGCAGCTTTGCCGAGGACCGCTACGCTGCCGCGAAGGCAGCGGGGTCTGAGATAATCGGCTTTGGCCTGGGGGCACAGACCCGCTTTGACGAGGTACTATCCATCAACACCAGCGACCTGGCTAGCTATCTGGCCCACGCCGAGGACTTCTCCAAGATAACCGCTGCGGTGCAGCGGATTTGAGATCTGGACGTTCCGACTTTTCAATTGTCCTCTTGCGTATGAATGATCAAATGTGAGCGTGTTGCCATTCTCCAACTCGCCCTCTATAATGAGATGAAAAGACGGAGTGGATATGGATGCACAGACTAAGTATCAGTACTGGCTTGATAGAGCGCACTACGACCTTGACACCGCAACAACCATGCTCAACGGCAGACGGTGGCTGTACGTTGTGTTCATGTGCCAGCAGGCAATCGAAAAACTCACAAAAGGTTTGTATGTTTTGTACATGGACGATACTATTCCACGGGTTCATAACATCAGGGCCATCATAGAGAAATTCGAAGACAAATTGCCGTTGGGCATCCCTGAAGAAACGTATGAATTCTTCGACACTTTGTCTTCGTACTATCTCAACAATCGCTACCCCGACTACATGGAGGATCTCACCGCACAGATCAAGGAAGTGGAAGCAAAGGAAGTTCTTGAGCGAACTAAGGAGACGTTTGCATGGCTACTGACTTTGAAAAAATAAGCCGTATCGCAAGACGGTATGCCAATGATGTGCGGCGGGTGATGCCTGTGGATAAAGTGGTTCTGTTCGGCTCTTATGCAAACGGTAGCGCAACCGGACAAAGCGATGTCGATATCTGTTTTTTTCTCGATAGCTTTGGCGGAAAGCGCCGCATCGAAATCCTGAAAGAACTGCTTGGGTTGACCCATGGTTATGGAGAGGCCTATTTTGAACCTGCTGTCTTTCCCACTTCGGAAATCCAACGAGGTAATCCCTTCGTGGAAGAGATACTACGCACAGGGCGTGAGATATAAGAGGTCGGTCTCTGATTGCCATGAAACCTTTTACCCCTCGGTACCGCCTCAGTGATGATCAAACACCCGCACGCGGCAGGTACCTTTTTCCTGCCCTATTCGTGAGGTGACCGTGGTATACACGACCAGACGGTTCTGTACGCCGGATCCGGCCAGGATGTCGCCGTAGGCTACACAGTCCTGCGGCGTGTCCACGATGATGGCCGTGCCGGCACTCGTGTCGAGCCCCAGCACGTTTTTGGTGGATTTGACAAAGCTGTGCTGCTTTACCTGTACCAGGGCAGACACCGGCGCCTTGTTGATGTAGAGATACTGTCCCTCGCCCAGCTGCTGATAGCTGCCAAAGAGTGAGAGGCCCTCGGCATAGTCATAGTTGCCCTCGATGCCAAAGGCAAAGCCACTGTCGAGCCATACCGCGTCCGACACGCGCACCGACGGCGGGAGGATGGCGATATGCTGCACGGCATCCGTGGCAATATCGAGTGACGTGAGCTGGTAGTACACGGCATCCGTGTCCACGCGCGGCACAAAGGTGAGAACGTCGCCGGAGACGAGGGGATTGGTTATCATGCGGCCATGCGAGGTATAGACCGTCCAGGGCTCGGCGCTCGCTCCCGACCTTGTGCTCGAAAACTCCGCGGCCTTGAGATACGAATCCTCACTGCTGGCAGGGCCGTTGGGATCGGGCATCACGTTCCAGTAGATCTTGCGGCCGGCCACTGCCAACTGCGGCGGGGAATAGCTTCCCTCCCCCTCGTCAAGGAGCTGGGCCTGCTGCAAGGCCTGTTCGCTGGCCGTGCCGTTTTCCAGCGGCGTCGCGTAGACCCGCCACTGTCCATGAACCATGTTGCACTCTACCCAGGCAAGGGCGAGCGCAGAAGCCCGGGCGTCATAGATGACATAGTCCTCGCTGGAGCCCAGGGCCTGCCCGAGCGCGGGCGTAAAGCTGCCGCTCTCAAACGCAACAAAGCCAAAGCGTATCAGCGACTGAGAAGAAGCGCCCGGGGCCACCACCAGGGCCTGGGTATCCGAGCTTTGGTAGACCAGGCTGCCCAGGGGGAGTTCAAAACTGTGGACCTCTGCCAGATAGTCGGCACTGTCCAGCGTGGTCATGTTGGTATGCCGCTCGACCTGTGAGGAGGCAACCGCCAGATACTCCACCTGCGCATCGGGAAACTGCGCCTGCACGCCCTGGGTAAGCTCCGCCGACGCGCTCGTAGAACCGCAGCCGTCCAGGCTGAGAACTGTTGCAGCGGACGCCGTTGCTGCGGCTGCCGCGGAACCAAGCACAAACCCGCGCCGAGAGACGGCAGGGGGGACGGGGCTCCCTTTGTGCTCTTTGCCAGTTTCTCTTCCCATGATGAGTTCAGCTCGCCTACATCCTGAGCTTGATGCGCATTTCCTCAACCCGGTTGAATACGCGCTCCACATCCACCTTATGCTGGTGATGCCCGTCGTAGAGGATGTCGCCCGCTATCATGGTCATCATGATATTGTCGGGATTTGCCGTGAACAGAACCGCCTGGCCGGGGTCGTGTGTGGGTGCCTGATTGGAGTTGGAGAGGTCCACCGCGATAATGTCGGCCTCCTTGCCGGCCTCAAGCGAGCCCACCCGGTCGTCGATGCCCAACGCGCGGGCGCTCCCGAGGGTGGCTATCTCCAGCATCTCGCTCGCCTTGATAAAGGATTGCCGATTGCCAGTGGCACGCTGGAGCAAGAGCCCGGTGAGCATCTCGGCAAAGGGGTCGGTGGAATCGGTTGCCGCAGGAGAGTCGGTGCCGAGCCCTACCGTGATGCCAGCCTTCTGGAACTTGGTGAGCGGTGCCACCCCCATGGCCAGCTGGGCGTTGCAGCGGGGACACAGGGCTATCCTGATGTCGTTGTCCGCCAGCTTTTCTATGTCATCGTCGTCTACCTGCACACAGTGGATGGCAAGGATGTTGGGTGCCTCAAAGACCCCCCAGTTGAGTATGTACTTGACCGGACTGGTGCCGGTAGCCAACCAGGGCGGTACGTCAATGCCGTAGCCACGTTCCTGCTCCACCGAGTGCACCGAAAAGGGAGAAGAACCATAGCGGATGAACTCATACTCCTCCCGGCTTCCGGCCAGATGCAGGGCTACCGGTGTGCCGTCCATCGCATAGTGCGCGACTCCCTCAAAAATCAAGGGGTGGCAGGTAAAGAGCGCAGACGGCGCAATGCCAATCTGCTGCATGGCGGTGGCGCGGCTTTTCCATTCCGCAATGTCGGAGAAGGCCTGCTCCAGCGCGCTGTCCACTTCCTTGCGGTCCATGGTTCCCACTTCGCGGTAAATAACGCTGCGCAGGCCCACCTGCTGTACGGCCCTGAGCGAGGCACCGGTCTCGGTAATATCGGCCACCGTGGTAATGCCGCTCCGCACCGCCTCCAGTGCGCCCAGCAAGGCGGAGTCATCCCAGTCGTCGGCATTAAACAGGCGTTCCTTGTCGGCGATGTGGAGCTTCCAGGCGGCATAGGGCGCGTCGTTGATAAGCCCGCGCATGGCCGAGTATTCCAGGTGGGTGTGCGCGTCCACAAAGCCGGGCATGAGCGCGGCGAGACCGAAGTCCCGGGTAGGCTCATCGGGGTGCAGGGTCTTAAGCCTGCTCGCGGATCCTACTTCGACAATCGTGCCATCCCGCACCAGGACGGCGCCGTTCTTGATGTGAGGAGCACTCACGGGTATGACATAGCGGGCTACCAGAAGCATAGAAGGCCTCTCGAACGTTTCTTGCGGGTATTCAATTGTAGCAGGCATCGCCCTCAGCAATGTTAACTACCGGGTGACACAATGGCGCGGGCTGTGTTGTCTTTGACTGCAGGGGAGCGTCACTGCGACGCCTCGGCAAAGGCCTGACGCAGGTCCTCTATGAGGTCTGCCGGGTCTTCCAGGCCCAGCGACAGCCGGATGGTGTCGGGCGTCAGCCCCATCTTCTCGCGCATACGCGGGGAGAGTTCGTTATGCGTGGTCAGCTCGGGGTCTATTATCAGGGAGCGCGCGTCGCCGATGTTGGCCTGATACAGAAACACCCGGACCGATCCCAGAAAACGCCGTCGCTGGGCCTCGCTTCCCTTGAAGCCAAAGCTCAGGATGGAGCCTGCGCCTTTGGGCAGATACTTCTGCACGAGCTCTGCGCCGGGGCCGTCCGTGGGATAGCCTACCCAGGCGACCTGCGGGTGTGTGCGCAGATACGCCACGACTGCCTGCGTGTTCTGTACCTGCTTGACCACCCGCTCACTCAGGGTGTCGATGCCCATCAAAATGAGCCACGCATCAAAGGGGCTGAGGGTGGCACCGAGCGAGTTGAGCAGCACCATGCGGATTCTGCTGGTAAAGGGGGTGTCCGGGCAGACATCGAGGATGCTCCGTTCCTGATCTGCCGCGCTCCGCAGGTTCCAGAGCTTCTCAGAAAATTGCGGGTAGGTGCGGGGAGAGTAGGCAAAGCTGCCGCTCTCCAAGACCACGCCCGCGAGTGCGTTGCCGTGACCGCAGAGGGCCTTGGTGGCTGAGTAGACCACGATGTCCGCGCCAAACGCAAAGGGGTTGAGCAGGTAGGGCGTCGCAACGGTATTATCCACGATAAGAGGAATGCCGTGCGCGTGGGCGATGTTGGCGAGCGCCTCGAGGTCCAAAACGCTGGCCAGCGGGTTGGTGATGCTCTCCACAAAAATGGCCTTAGTCTCCGGCGTGAGGGCTCGCTCAAAGGCGGCAGGCGAGTTTGCGTCGGTAACGGCGTCAAATTGTATGCCCAGCTGCGCGTACAGGTTCTCAAAGCCGTCGAGCGTGCCGCCGTAGAGTTGGTAGGTCGAGAGTATGCGTCCCGGCCCTCCGCAGATATTGATGAGCGCACACGAGACCGCGGCCATGCCGGTGGCAAGCGCCACGGCACCCTTGACACCGTGAAGCGCAGCGAGGCGAGCTTCCAGCGCGGCAACCGTAGGGTTCGCAGTGCGTGAGTAGGTGGGGTGGCTCTCCTCCAGGGTAAAGAGCCGCCGCGCTCGCTCGGGTGAGTCAAGGCCAAAGGCGACCGTCTGATAGATAGGCACGGTGGTGGAAAAATGGTGGCTGCGCTCATCGTAGCCAGCCCTGACCTTGAGCGTGTCAAAGCCGTAGGCGGGCGCTGGGCCTGCTGCCGCTTCGGGATCCGGGCCGGGCACTGGGTCTGCTGCTATATCGGGGTTCGGATCAGGCGACAGGCCTGCTGTCGTATCAGGACATTCCTGCTTCATGGTGCTCCTCCTTCAAACTCTTTTTGCCGTGGTTCAGGGAATAATGCGATCGAAGGATCGGCACATTCGATCCGTCGCCTCTGCCAGGCGGGTCGGATCCAGAGCAAAATTGAGACGGAAGAAACCTGGCGAGCCATACTCCGCGCCATCCGCTACGGCCAGGCGGGCATCTTCGAGCAGGTACTTTGCAACAGAACCCTCCAGGGGCAGCTTCCTCACATCAACCCACAGCAGGTAGGTCGCGTCGTTTTGCGAGTAGCTCAGGTAAGGGGCACAGCGGTCCAGACGTCGTTTGACCAGGGCGAGGTTTGCGCGTAGCAGGTCGAGCGTATCGTCGAGCCAGGCCTGGCACGCGGGATCGGTGTAGGCGGCAATATTGGCGAGCAAGCCGAGCCGGGAGGCTCCGTCGGCATAGAAGGGGGCGCACCGGAACCATTGCTCACGCAGTTCCTCTGAGCCAAACACCAGTTGGGCACACTTGAGGCCAGCGATATTAAAGGCCTTGGACGCCGAATAGGCGCTGACGGTATGGTGCGCGGCCGTCTCATTGAGTGTGGCATAGGGCAGGTGCTGCACCTGCGAGTTAAGGATAATCGGGCAGTGGACCTCGTCGGAAAAGACCAGGGCATCGTGGCGATCTACGAGCTGGGCCAGCCTTTCCAGTTCCTCGCGGGTAAAGGACTGGCCCGTGGGATTGAAGGGATTGGTGAGGACAAAGAGCGAGCCCGGAGTGAGTGCGGCGTCTATCCGCTCGTAGTCCAGGACAAAGCGCCCCGTCTCGTCCTGAACGCAGGCAATCTCAATGACCGTGCGTCCAAAGCACCGTGCGGTATTCAGGAGCGGAGGATAAGCCGGGAGCGGAACGATGATGGGGGCATCGGGGGGCACGAGCATACGCATGACCGATTCGTACCCGGCAATGATGTCGGCCACACAGGCAAGGGAGCGCTCGGGCACGTCCCAACCATAGGAGTGCCAAAGCCAGTGCGCGGTAGCGGTGAGGATATGCTCACGCGCAGGCAGATCGCGATAGGCCAGCAGGGAGGCATTGAGGTTGCGCTTGACGACGTCGTGGATAGGGCGTGCCAACGGAAACTCCATCTCGGCAACCCACGCGCCCGTTGCCCCGGGATAGCGGCTGTCTTTGAGCGACACCGGATGACTGAGATCGAATTGTGTCGGGGCATCTGCCAAGAGGCTTACCGCTCCTTGTCGGTGGTGAAGAACAGGGCGACGGTGCCGGGGCCGACGTGCGCGCCGATAACGGGGTCGAGGTCGTTGATGACAAAGTCGCTCACCCCAAAGCGCTCGGCTATCTGGGAGCGGACAAACTCGACGTCATCGGGACAGTCTCCGTGACTGATACAGACCAGCTGGCCGTCCTTAGGCTCCGAGGCGCCCTCGGCAAAGCTGTCTACGAGGGCCTGCAAGGACTTCTTACGGCCCCGTACCTTCTCGACCGGCACGAGCCTGCCTATCTCATCCACATGGAGCACCGGCTTGATATTGAGCAGCGATCCCGCAAAGGCCGCTCCCTTGGAAAGACGACCGCCGCGTTGCAGATAGCTGAGGTCGTCCACGGTAAACCAGTGGGCAAAGCTCAGCACATTGGCCCGTAACCATTCCGCGGTCTCCGTAAGGCTCTTGCCCTGCTCGCGGAGCTTGACCGCCTCCAGGACGAAAAGTCCCTGGCCCAGGGCCGCAGCCAAGGTGTCGATACATTCAAGCTGGCGCTCGGGAAACTCCTCCTTGTGCACCTTATTAATGCAGAGGGAACAATTGTCGTAGGTGCCACTCAAGGTCGAATCAAAGCCCAGGTAGAGTACGTCGTTTCCTGCCTCAAACTCCTCGCGGATAACCGATTCTGTGTATTCCAGCGACGGCAGGCTCGTCGTGATGACTTTGCCCTCACGCATCATGTCATAGAACTTCTTGAGGTCGGTAACCGAGCCCTTGAGGTAGCTGTGATACACCTGCCCCTCCACCATGAACTCCAGGGGCAGTACCTTGAGGTCGTAGGCATCGATAAGGTTCTCGGGCAGGTTACTGGAAGAATCGGTGAGTATGGTAAAAGACATGGACTGCTCCTTGCTGTGAGTTGGATGCTGCTTTCGGTAGCTCATCATAGCAAACGCGCCAGTGCCTTGTCGAGGACAGACTGCTCTGCGTCGACAAACAGAATCTTATGGCGAGAGGCATGGCCGCTCTTGATGGTGATACTGCTTTTGGGGAGGGCAAGCTCTTTTGCGAGTAGTTTTATGAGGGCCGCATTGGCCTTGCCGTCTGTGGGAGCAGAACTGAGCCTGACCAGCAGCTCGGGTCTGCCCTCAGAGGCGGTGCTCCAGCCGAGAACAGAGTCCTCGGCGCTTCGTGGACGTACGTGTACGGCCAGCGTTACCAAGGCTCGGACTAATCTATCTCCTCGATATCTATGTCGAGGTCCTCATCCATCTCAAAGGCGGGTTGCGTGACCCGAGCAGGTGCGGCCTGTGCGGCACGGCTCGCGGCAGGCACGGCCTGTGCAGCTTGTGCGGCAGGCACGGCTTGCGTGGTCTGTGCGGGAGCAGGGTTATAGCCGGAGTACGCGGCGGCATCAAACGCCGACGAGACAGCAGCCGGCAGGGGCTCGGCAGGGGCGGCGTCAAACGCGGGTGCCTCAAAGGCAGCGTCGCCCTCCCGAAGGACCTTGAGCGCGTCCGCCGTGGCTGTTTTCTCATCGGTAATATCGGGCACGGCATCCTTAATCGTGGGCATGACCTTCTGCGCCTCTGAGGTAAAGCGGCTGAGCACCGCCATATACTCGGAGCGGAATGCCTCGGTCGAGGTGCGCAGTCTCTCTACCTCGTCGAGGATGCGCTGCTTTTCTGCCAGCGCCTCGCGGACGATGTCGCGGGCACGCTTCTCGGCCTCACGATAGGCTTTCTCCGACTCGGCCCGCGCGGCATCACGCAGATCATCGGCGCTTTTCTGGGCCGCAATCAAGGCCTGGGCAATCTGATGCTCGCTGGCTACGGTGTGCCCCGCGGCCTGGGCAGAATGTGCCATGTGGGCACTTTGCGTGGCCTGGTTCTCCGCTGCCAGAGCACGGGCATCCGCC
>JAIRZP010000238.1 GCA_031267175.1 Coriobacteriales bacterium
CGTTGCGAGGGCGACCCCCAGATAATTGATGCCAACCACCTGGTCGGGCTCGGGAGGCTCTACTGGCGCGACCCTGCTGATAAGGTAAAAGACCAGCACGGCTATGCCTATCCCCGCAACGAGAGAGAGCCCGCCCAACCGAGGCACAGGGCTCGTATTAACGCGATTCTTTCCGGGCAGATCGATGATGCCCAGCTTCTCCGCTATACGAATAGCGAAGGGCGTGAGAAAGAACGTAGCCACAAGAGCCACGAGAAATATGACCAGAAACCAGTACCAACCCACGCGAATCCTTTGCCACGTTTCCTGTTTCAGAAACACCTTGGAACGTAAAACTCAGTCGAACTTTTGTACAAAGTATAAACGAGTCGTGAGTAGTACGGCTTCTCAGAACGAAGATACGGTAAAATGTAGCGTATGCCTACGAGGCACCAATCCTGCAATGAGCAAAGAGGTACCATGAGTTTCTTCAAAAACAGACGCAATCTGATTATCGTCATTGCTGCGGTAGTTGTTCTGATAGCCGGAGGAATAACCGCCTTTGCGCTCCTGCAAATGCAGCCCGAGCCACATATCGTAGAGCAGACAACGATAGACAAAGCGGTTGTTGACCTGCCCGAAGTCGTAGAGCCTGAGCCAACGTGGCCATTGACTGGCATGCCGCTGGAGGATGAGTCTCGGGCGCTCTATCGGCCGCTGAGTGTGAAGATTGAGAACTCCTGGGACGCCCGGCCTCAGACGGGGCTTGGCAGCGCGGACATCGTGTATGAGACCATCACCGAGGGAGGTATCACGCGCTTCAACTGCCTCTTCCAGAGCACCGTCCCGGACAACGTCGGTCCCGTGCGCAGTGCCCGTAATTCGGATATAAGCATTGTTCCCCAGTATCAGGGCCTGCTCTTCTTCAGCGGTGCCAACGACTTGGTCTTAGGCCAACTGGCGGGAGCAGGGATCGATTCGATGAAGGGAGGCAGTGTTGATGGACTCTACTACCGGGTCGATTTTCGCTATGCCCCCCATAACCTCTATCTCAATCTGGGCGGTGCCTACGCGGCTGCCGAGGCAGATGGCTTTGCCATCCGTACCGAAAACCCGCCGACGCTGGAGTTCAGCAAGCCGGAAGAGCATCCCTCCCCTGCCTCTGGCTCTGGCTCCGCCTCGTCAGGCTCGGCCAGCTCGGGAGTGGCCGATACCTCGATTGCCTCAAACGCCTCTGTGAAGCCAGCGAGTGCCATCTCCATACCCTTCTCCGACAGTTTTATTGCCGACTGGCAGTACAACGCCGAGTCCAAGCAGTATCTCCGCTCCATGGACGGCCCCACCATCGACGACGCAACCGGTGAGCAGGTCGGGGTTGAGAACCTCGTTATCATGTGGGCGTCTTTTGTCCCGGACCCGGTGGGCGGTACAACGCTCGAAGTCAACCTCAATGGCTCGGGGAGGGCCATGGTCTTCACCGATGGGCAGTGGGTTGAGGGAACCTGGGAGACCGAGGGCAACACGCCCCCGCGCTTCAAGGACGGCGCTGGCAAGGCCATTCTTCTGTCACCCGGCCAATCGTGGTTCTCGGTCGTAGACAGCGAAACCGCGGTCAACGTCCAGTAGCATCCAGCGCGAGCTTCAGAGTGAGGATGTTCTGCCCTTCCCGATAGTCGTACTCTACGGCGTCCATCATGGTGAGGACCAGGTGTATGCCGAGTCCTCCTATGTCGCGCTCTGTGGCGCTGAGAGCCAGGTCGGGAGCTGGCCGGCTCAGGGGGTTGAACGCGACGCCGTTGTCCCTGAAGCTCATACTGGCCGCGCCCTCTGCCGCATCAAAGCACACGGTGATGGCCGCAGTACCCTGCTGCGTGTCTGACTCAGCAAAATCATCCACGTAGGCGTAATGCGCGATGTTGACAAAGACCTCCTCTGCCGCGACGGCGGCCTTCATTATCTGGCTCTCCGAGAACCCGTAGCCTCTGAGCGCGGACTCCACAAAGCCGAGCACGTCGGCGAGTTTCTCATCGCGCGCCTCCACGAGCAACTCGGCAGTGTGCGCTGCCCTCTCAGCCCTTGGTACCGCACCCGTACGCAGAGTTGACCCAGCGGCTGCGGCCAGCCCCGAAACGCCCGCTGCCTCCACCTCCACAATAGCGTCGTCTGCCGCGACTCCACCGCTGCGGTTAACCGCCTTGCCACCGTCGTCCTCCGCGAACTTCTTTAATTCCAGCGCGAGCATGGTGATGTCATCGGCCTGTTCGGCACCTGCCGCAAAGCTGTCCAGGGCGCGCCTGACGCGCATGAGCAGCCCGTGCATTGAGCTGTCCTGCTCGGACAGCTCCGACGATCCGCCCGCTTCTCCCTCCGCATCCAGCACGGTAAGCAGCCGCTGTCCTGAGAACAGCTCCAACTCCGGAGACGTGGCCTCGGTAACGCCGTCGGTGTAGAGGAAAAGCCTGTCGCCGGGCGCGAGCGTCGTCTGCTTTTCTTCAAACGCAAGGCCCGGCAGCCCTCCGAGCACAAAGCCCGGCTCCATCTCCAGCTCGACAAAGCCCAATCCGGCGTGAGACACCATCGTGGGGTTGTGCCCGGCGTTGGCGTAGGAAAAGCTGCCGTCTCGCAGATCCAGATAGCCCATGAACGCCGTGACGAACATATTGGCGTCGTTATTCTCACACAGGAGGTCGTTGACCACGTTAAAGACCTCGCTCGGACTGAGCCCCAGCTGGGCATTGCTCTTGATGAGGGTCCGCGCTATCACCATGAACAGCGCAGCCGGGATGCCCTTGCCACTCACGTCCGCAATCACCAGCGCGAGGCGGCGGTCGTCTATGAAGAAGAAGTCGTAGAAGTCGCCGCCTATCATCTTTGCCGAGTCCATCGTGGCATAGATGTCAAACTCCGTGCTGTCAGGGAAGGCCGGAAAGGTGTTGGGCAGCATGGATGCCTGGATGTCGGCGGCCACGTTGAGCTCCGTGCTGATGCGCTCCTTTTCGGCCGTGGCCTGGTTAAGCTCGCGTATGTGCGCCTGCAACTGCCGGGTCATGTGCTCAAAGCTGTGACTCAGGGCCTCTATCTCATCGCCCGTCTGGATGTCTGAGCGGTAGTCCAGATCGCCGGCGGCCACCGT
>JAIRZP010000239.1 GCA_031267175.1 Coriobacteriales bacterium
TTGATGAATGCGTTCAGCGTCGAACGGTTCACTTTAAAGATGCGGGCGATTTCACTCTTGGAGTGGTTGTCGGCAAGGAGTATCCGGATGGCTTCCTCCTTGCCACTGAGCTTTACCCGCTTCGATTTTTTGCCTTTTGGCCTCCCGAGGACAACTCCTTCGGCCTTTTTGCGCGCCAAGGCCTCTCTCGTCCGCTGGCTGATGAGGTTCCGTTCTATCTCGGCCGAGAGCCCAAAGGCAAAGGCGAGAACCTTACTTTGGATGTCCTCTCCGAGTCGGTAGTTATCCTTTATGGTCCAGACCTTGCACCCCTTTACCATGCAGATGTTGAGTATCTCCATGATCATGAACAGGTTCCTGCCAAGACGTGAGAGCTCGGCGCAGATGATGAGATCGTCTGCCTTAACCCGTTTGAGCAGCTTGCCGAGCTTGCGTTTGTCATAGTTCTTTGCGCCGCTGATGGTCTCCTCAATCCAGCCGTTGATTACCAGATTGTTGTCTCGGGCAAAATTGATAATCTCGTAGCGCTGGTTCTCTACCGTCTGCTTGTCGGTACTGACCCGGATGTAGCCGTAGTTCATACTTGCTCCTTTGCTCGTTGCATGATTGGAGTGTTAATAGTACGGAATCGCCTGGCTCAGCCTGTTGGGTGCGCAGGGCTCAAAGGGTAACCCGAACGCGAATCCGTGCCTTTCGGTATTTCTCCGACCCCACTGCCAGCACACGCGATTTCCTGCTGCAAAGAATCGTTGGTTAAAAGACAGCAGGAATTACGCAAGAATGGCAAGAAAGGTTTTACCCTTGTAGAGCTCATCGTGGTGATCGTGATTCTCGGCATTTTGGCTGCCATTGCGATACCCGCCCTCACGGGCTACATCACGAAGGCACAGGACGAAGGACTCAAGAGCGAAGGCCGTACAGCAGAGATCGCAGCGCAGACGATAGCCAGTGATCTGCATAATATCAATCTGTCAGCGACTAAACCTACCGTTGCACAGCTGGGCACCGCAGTGGGCAAAACTCTTACAGGGACTGGTACCGCCACTGCTGTGAATGCTGATTGGCTTGAAGCCATCAGCGTGCTTTCGGCAACTACGTTTACTGGCACGGTGTCAATTCGATATGATGCCAACAACAAGATTGAAGCATTCGCGTACACGAAATCTACTTCACTTACAGCAAACGCTACCAAGTGGGCCTATTATGACGGGACTTCCTGGGAAATAGCTATTCCGGATTCCACATCCAGCCCGGTAACCACCCCGACCATACCTTAAGCGAAAAACGGGCATTTTAGCTCGCTCCTTCACGACTCACTACAAAAGCCTCCTCGCATTGAATTGCGGGGAGGCTTTTGTCAGAGTGTAGATTCTGCCCGTTGCTCTCCGTGATAAACGGATATAATCACACGGTGAAGCGAGGAGGACCACGGTATGAAAGCTCAACGGGTGCGAATACTGATTGCTGCCGCTGCTGCCGTTGTGGTTATCGGCACGATAGCGGTACTGTTTGTGTACACGTCATCTCTCAGGCCCTATGAGCCGATTGCCCCCTACTCCGAGCGCTACAACCCTACCATCATCAGCATCAACGCCGGCACAGGCGTCTACCGCGAGCGCGACTACTACGTCTCCAACACGCGTGAGGTGGCAAGCCCCTCCAACGGTGAGCTGCTCATCAACCCCATACAGCTCCCCGACGGCGAAGAGGCTGTTCCCCGGGTGCAACAGAGCTCGTACGCCGTGGAGGACAATGCTGACTCTGCACTCTACACCCGCCTCACCAACTCAAAACGCTCGGAGGAGCGCACAGGCCAGATGCCCGAGGCCGCCGTGCTCAGCCTGAGCTACGCAAAAGCCGCGCGGGAGGGCTGGCATCAGCTCATCCTCTACAACGTGGCCGATCCCGCGGAGATCGTGGACAGCGCCCTCATCTTCAGCTCCAGTGAGGCGGGGAGCGCTACCAACTGGGAGGGCAGGGTCAGCCTCTACCTCATCGACGGGGGCCTCACCAACCACGCGGCCGCCATTCTGCCAGGAGTCAACATCCTCAATAGCTCCGACGCAGAGGGCCACGCCACAGGAGTTATCTATACCAACCGCGGGCTTGCGCTGGGCAGCCTCCCCACAAGCTCTCAGGATGAAGCCGCCCGTGATGCCCTCGAAGCAGCCCAGGAGGCGGGTACGCTTGCAAATGACGCGGTGCTTGGCAGGAACATCTCACAGCGCATCACGGGTACCGACCTGCTGTTCAGCGCGCCGGAGGGCAGGAGCGTCCTCTCCAGCATCAAGGCACCCGTCTCAACGCAGGGCAGAGAGAACAGCCTGAGCGTCGAAGGCGGGGTGATAGCCGTTGACCGGGGCGTGACCCTCGTCATGGGCTCGGGAACTGTGGGCTCGACCAATTCGCTTCTGGGAAGGAGTGGCCCGGCCTCAGGCACCGTCGCGACCACAGAGTCCGCGGGGCCCACAGAGGGGAGCCTGGCGCTCAGTCCCCGCGCCCTTATCGTAGACGGCGGCACGCTCGTGCTCTCCGACACCGACAGCGGCAAGATAACCCTCAACACGAGCATCCAGGTGCGCAACGGCGGCACACTCCAGATAGGGGAGAACGTCATCATTAACGGCAATATCTACGTCTTTGGCGGTGGCTCGGTAGAGGTGCTGGGCAGCTTTGTCCTTAATGGCGAGCCGGTCGCCGTAGCGCCGAGTGCCAAGCTCACGAGCGCCGCTGATGTCCAGGCTCTCGCCCAGGAGGCGGGCAGCACAGCTTTTGGCGTAGGCGCGCAGGTGCCAGGCGGCATCTATATCTTTGCAGATAGCAGCCTGCAGCCGGACGGTACGCCGCTCGGCACGGGCTACTTCAAGGCCAGCCTCCTCCGCATGATAGACGGCAGCGACGGCTTCGATACCATAGTCAGGTCGAGAATCGTTCATTTTTTTTCAACTGAGGGCTTTCCGGGCTACCCCTTACTGTATAGTGATTATCATTGCAATGATGCCGATGCCACTACATCGCTCTGCACTCATCTGGGCGAGGTAGAGGGTGTTCTGGCACCGGAGGTAAAGGTCGGCTTCAGCGAGGATATGGCCTTGGTGACCGTCTTTGTGCCGCAGGAATGAGAATGCGCCCTGTTGTTACCGCGTGTTCTCTGTTGTGCAGGCTCAAGCGGGGCTCAAAAGCCGTAGGAAAAGGTATAAAAAAAGAGGGAGATATTCTGGTATGTGCGCTTGCATTGTTGATCGTTATGCTATAATCAACAGCGTTTCTGCAAGAGGCTTTGCAGGAATGCCTACAAGAGTACTGGCAAGAGTACTTGCAGGTACTTCCATAAGAAGAGCCCCAAACACCAGAGCCCAAATGCAACAAAGGGGTATATATGCCGGTCTATAAATATAGTGCTGTTGCCATCGACGGGAGCCGTCGCGTTGGTCAGCTTGACGTCGCCAGCGAGGCGCAGCTCAGCTCGGTGCTCAGGAACAACGGCCTCTTCCTCACCACGAGTTCGCTCTCGGAGAAGAAGGCTACCCGCAAGAAGCTCAAGGACGACGAAGTCGCCGATTTCTGCCGACAGCTCTCCGCCATGCTCGCCAGCGGCATTACCCTCATCCGCGCCATGCAGATAATCGAGGCGCGCGATGCCAAACCCCGCGTGAAGAAGGTCTACCACGACCTCATCGACGAACTGCGCCGAGGTGTCAACCTCAGCGATTCCATGGAGAGCGAGGGCAAGGCCTTTCCCCCGCTCCTCACCAATATGATGCGTGCTGGAGAAAACTCCGGTGGCATCGATAAGACGGCCGAGAAAATGGCCATAACCTACGACAAGCAGTACAAACTCAACTCAAGGATGAAGTCGGCAAGCGTGTACCCCATCATCCTCGCGGTGATGATCGTCGGCGTTGT
>JAIRZP010000250.1 GCA_031267175.1 Coriobacteriales bacterium
GGCACTCGGTAGCTCCATCACCAACGCCTTCCTTGCGCTGAGCATCGTCTACACTCCCAGTGTCGCGCGCGTCGTCCGCTCTGCCGCGCTCGGCGCCTTTGTCCTGCCGTCGATTGAGGCCCTGCGCATGCAGGGAGCCAGGGCGACGCGCATCATCTGGCTCCATGTGGCGCCGCAAGTGGTTGCGTCCCTCATCGTGCAGGCGGCGTTCATCTTCGCCGAAGCCATTCTCGCTGAGGCCGCCCTGAGCTTTCTCGGCATCGGCGTGGCACCTCCTGCAGCTAGTTGGGGCAATATGATCTATGCGGGCAAGACCGTCATCACGACGGCGTGGTGGCTTACCGCTTTCCCCGGCCTAATGGTCGCCGCGTCGGTGTTAAGCCTACAGCTGGTGGGCGACGGCTTGCGCGACCTGCTCGATCCGCGCCTGCAGCAGGCCGAGCGGCCCGGCTGGACGTTCAGGATGCCTCCGAACAGGGCTTCTGGGCAAGCGGGTCAGACGACGCAAGAGGTTGAAGGAGGAGTTACGGACGGCCCCGGACGGAGTGGTGCGCCATGAGCCCGGTGATATCGCAGCCACCGGCGGCAGCACGCTCAGTGTCGCCGCTTCTCAGCATCCAGGACTTCAGGGTATCGTTTGTTGGTATGCGTAAGACGCTTGCGGTTGATGGTGTGAGTTTTGACCTCTATCCAGGCGTTATTACTGGCATCGTCGGCGAGTCAGGCTGCGGCAAGAGTGTCATGGCCCTGAGCATTCTGCGCTTGCTGGAACATACCGATCCAGTCCGGTGCAGCGGCGAGGTGCTCTTTGATGGGGTTGATCTCCTGTCTTTGCCGCTCAACCGTATGCACACGATACGCGGCAGTCGCATTGCCTTGGTATTTCAAGACCCCCTGTCCTCGCTGCACCCGCTGTTTACCGTCGGTGCGCAAATCATCGAGACCCTTCGCCTACATCGACGCATGAGTCGCAAGGCCGCGCGCCTGCGTGCGGAGGAACTGCTTGCCCAGGCAGGCATCGACGAGCCCTCACGCCGCCTGAGGCAGTACCCCCATGAGCTGTCCGGCGGTATGCTGCAACGTGTGATGATCGCAATGGCGCTCGCCGGTGAGCCGCAACTGCTCATCGCGGACGAACCCACCACGGCGCTCGACACCACCACGCAGGCGCAGATACTCGATTTGCTCAAAAAGCTGCAACAAAACAACATGGCCTGCCTGCTTATCTCGCATGACATGGGTGTTGTCTCGCAGATATGCTCCTTCATACGAGTAATGTATCTGGGACAGATAATCGAGGAGGCCCCTACGGTCGAGCTGTTCAAATCGCCCCTGCATCCCTATACGCAGGGACTTCTGGCAGCTATCCCGCCCTTGCAGGGCAGCCGGTCGGAGAGGTTGCCCATGATTCCCGGGCAGGTCGAGAGAACCGAGAGCCCCGGTTGTCGCTTCGCTCCCCGCTGTGTGCACACGCAAGGGCGCTGCCATGAGGAGATGCCGTCGCTTTGTGGGGACGACCATCGGGTTCGCTGCTTTTTCGCTCAGGACCAGCGAAAACTCGAAGTCGAGAGGGGAGGCGACAATGGCTGACGTGCCTGTGCGGGGAGGTAACTTGGTCATTCAGGGTCTGGTGAAGACCTACGCCCTCCCGGGCCAGCTTTTTTTGGCTGACAAAAAACAACGCAGGGTCCTCGATGGGCTTTCACTAACGATTTCCGAAGGTGAAACCTATGGGTTGGTAGGCGAATCCGGCTCCGGCAAGACCACGACCGGTCGCATAATCGCCGGATTGACGCATGCCGATGAAGGGTCGGTTCTCTACGGAGGACGCGATCTTTTGACTCTCACCAAGCGGGAACGACGCGTCATGGCCGCGGACATTCAGTATATCTTCCAGGATTCGCTTGCCTCGCTCGAGCAACGCATGACTGCGGGGACGATTCTTGATGAGGTCTTGGTGATACGAGGCGTGGGTAGTCGCAAGGAGCGACTGTCACGAGTGCTGCGGATTCTCGATCTGGTCGGCCTACGTCAAGAGTGCTTCTTCGCGCGTCCCCATGAACTTTCAGGAGGGCAGCGCCAGCGCCTCAACATCGCGCGGGCTCTCATCACTGAACCTAAGGTCATCATCTGCGACGAGCCGGTCTCGGCGCTTGATGTGTCGGTGCAGGCACAGATACTCAATCTGTTGCGCGACCTGCAAGGGGAACTGGGACTCACGCTGCTGTTTATCTCGCATGACCTGCGGGTGGTCAGATATATGGCCGACGTTATCGGTGTCATCTATCAGGGGCGTATAGTTGAGGAAGCGCCTTCGGAACGCCTGCTTGCGGATCCCCAGCACAGCTACACCAAAAGCCTGCTGACCGCGATCCCCGGCATTTAAGTCCGTCGCTTAGGGTAAAGGCGGGAGATGTAACAGTTGCACGACCTCCTTACCAGTAATGAGATTCTTATAAATTTGTGAGATAATGCAAATAATTTGAGTTATTGCGAAAAAATGTATTAGCTTATCCCAAACACTCACCGTTATTTAACCCAATTGAGAGTGACATCGACAATTTTTTTTCGCAATAACTCAAAAAATTTGCAAAATATGGTAAAATTGATGTATGAAGTGGTTTATCGGATATCAATCTGCACTTGAACTCTGGCGTGAGTGTGAGGAGTCACTGCGTAAAGGTACAAGGAAGTACAATTCGTCGATGCTGCCAACTAAGCCTTCGGACTCGGCATCGCTCAGGCATGACAATCTATGGGGTTTGTCCAGTCCGCTGCACATCGTTGTTGGTAACCCGAGCGCCCGCAAGGTATCAAAAGGAATAAAAAGTCATTACTGCAGCATACAACTTCCACCTGGTAGCTCTGTAAAAGTGGACGATATCACCCATGTAAGTTCGCCCGAGCTATGCTTCCTGCAAATGGCAAAGGATCTTTCGCTTGTTGACCTTATTGCATTGGGCTTCGAGTTATGCGGGAGTTACAGTCTGCCAAGCAAGGGCTCAGATGGATTTCGCAAACGAGAACCACTTACCAACATTGCAAGTATCAGGCATTTTTTAGAGAAGACCAAAGGAACCCACGGGCACAGGTGCGCGGTGCGTGCTTCCAAGTATGTCATTGATGGCGCAGCATC
>JAIRZP010000176.1 GCA_031267175.1 Coriobacteriales bacterium
ACCACCGCGCCTACGGCAAACGGCAGCAGGAAGAAGGAGAGTGAGAGCATCTCACCAACAAAAAGGAGCGCGGCAGCGATAATCCAAATCCAGAACCAGGGTAGTGCTTCCATTGCTGCTCCTTTCTACGAGCTGGTGTGCCAGCCAACGGCAGTGTGACAGAACTTTGGGCACACTGCCTCGGACTGTGCCTTATTATACGGTATAATCGTGTGCTCTGCTCAACGGAGCCCCGGCCACACAGGCCACCCTTACCAGGTGACAGAAAGCAACAGAGTACAGACAGCATGCGAAACCTTGTAGAATCCCATATCAGTCAGGCGCTGGAGCGTGCCGCCGCTGCGGGCGATCTCAATCTTGCCTACACGCCTGAGAGTGCCGTGGAACGTCCGCGTGATCCCGCTCATGGCGACTGGGCCAGCACGATAGCGCTCAAGTTGGCCAAAGAGCTGGGCCGCAGTCCGCGTGACATTGCCCAGATCATCGTCAACCATCTCGCGGAGGACGCGGCCTTTGCCAGGGTGGAGGTTGCCGGGCCCGGCTTTATCAACCTCACGCTCTCAAGCACGGCGCTTATCGGCATCCTCCGCACGGCATACGAGCAGAATGGGGAGTATGCGCGCGTGGATCTGGGGGAGCACCGCACGGTCAACGTTGAGTTTATCTCCGCAAACCCCACCGGTCCGTTGCATGTGGGCCATGGGCGCTGGGCCGCGCTCGGCAACGCGCTCTGCAAGGTCTTGGAGCACGCGGGCTGGCAGGTCGTGCGCGAGTTCTACGTCAACGATGCCGGCAGTCAGATGGATAAGTTTGGCGAGTCCGTGGCCGTGCGCTATCTGCAGGAGCTGGGACAGGACACCACGATGCCCGAGGACGGCTATCATGGCGTGTATGTCAAAGACATTGCCAGGGCCCTGGTTCAGGAATACGGCAACCGCTGGGCAGAGCTGACTCCCGCCGAGCGGAACGCAGAGCTGCGTGAAGAGGGCTACAAACGCATGCTGGCCAATCAGCAGGAAGTCTGTGCCCGGCTCGGTGTGTATTTTGACGTCTGGTTCAGCGAGCGCACGCTCTATGAGCCTCTCGTCGCACCCTCAATCGAATCCGCAACCGCTTCCGCGCAAGCCCCGGACACCAGTCCGATTGCCTTGATGTTGGACAAGCTCAGGCAGGGCGACTACCTCTATGAGGAGGACGGTGCCACCTGGTTCAGGAGTACCGCCTTCTTTGACGACAAGGATCGCGTGCTCATCAAGAGTGACGGCTCCTACACCTACTTTGCACCGGACACCGCCTATCACTGGGACAAGTTCGAGCGCCCTGCTACGGAGGCGGATCCCCAGGGCGGCTCGGAGTTTCTCATAGACATCTGGGGTGCCGATCACCACGGCTATATTCCCCGTATGCAGGCGGCCGTGGCGGCGCTTGGCCATGAGGGCAAGCTCACCGTCGTGCTGGGGCAGCTCGTCAACCTCTTCCGCAGCGGCCAGCCGGTGCGGATGTCCAAGCGTACCGGCGAGATGATCAGCTTTGAGGAGCTCGTGGACGAGGTGGGTGCCGATGCCACCAAGTACCTCATGCTCTCGCGCTCGTCCGACCAGCCTATCGACTTTGACATCGAGGTGGCCAAGGCGCAGGATGCCTCCAACCCCGTCTATTACGTGCAGTATGCCCACGCGCGCATCTGCTCGGTGCTGCGAAAGGCGCAGGAGTCCGGACTCGGCGTGGAGGCAGGGGTCGGGGAGGCGCCGGATGCCGTACTGCCCGGCAACGTCGAGACAAGCACCCTCATGCTGCTCACGGAAGATGCCGAAAGGGACCTCATCCGCTGCATCGGGCAGCTGCCCGACCTGGTTGAGCAGTGCGCGCGCGACCTTGCACCGTTCAAACTCACCCATTACGCCGAGGAACTGGCGGGGCGCTTTCACAGGTTCTACGCGGAGTGTAGTATCGTCAGTGAGGACAGAGAGCTCAGCTTCGCCCGGCTCTATCTGAGCGAGGCCACACGACGCGTGTTGGCGCTGGTGCTGGGGCTTCTGGGCGTGAGCGCTCCAGAGAGAATGTAAACGCTCCGAGAAGGTAACCACCGAGAGAGGATGCACATGGCACATTTGGCACATGACCCCGCTGCTCGCGCGGACGGTCGCACGACGCTCGAGCTCGGTGCAGTGCTTCCCAGGACTGCCGAGCTGCGGCACGGCCACCTTTATGTCGGCGGTGTGGACATGGTGGAACTGGCACGCGAGCAGGGCACGGCCCTGTACGTTATGGACGTGGCCCAGATACGGCAGCAGCTCCGAGCGTATACCGAGGCTTTGGGCACTGCAAACCAGGTGGTCTATGCCGGCAAGGCCTTCCTTAACAAGGCCATGGTGCGCCTGCTCATTGCTGAGGGCAGCTGGCTTGACGTAAGCAGCGGGGGAGAGCTGGCCATCGCGCTCGCCTGTGGCTTTGACCCGGCGCATATCGTCATGCACGGCAACAACAAGACCGAGACCGAGCTTACCGAGGCCATCGAGGCCGGCGTTGGCCTGATCGTTGCCGACTGTTTTGAGGAGCTGGACCGCGTCAGCCGCATCGCCACAGAGCACGGCCTCTCTCAGAGCATTCTGCTCCGCGTCAAGCCGGGCATCGTGGCCGACACGCACGAGTTCATTCGCACCGGCGCGGAGGACAGCAAGTTCGGCTTTGGCCTCTCGGGTGCCTGTCTCACGTCTGATGACGCGCCAGCAAACACCTCTCAAGCAGAGCGCACGCCAGGCAAAACCGGCCTCTCAGGCGGAGCGGCCCGCATGGCCGTGGAGAATGCCCTGGCGCTTCCGGGTATTCATCTGGCGGGCCTGCACGCGCATATCGGCTCACAGATATTCGCCCTCTCCTCCTTTGCTGAGACCATTGAGGTGCTGGCCGATTTCATGGCCGCCTTACGACTGAGCTCTGGCTTTACTCCCGAGTTCCTCGACCTGGGTGGCGGACTGGGCATTGCGTATCAGGCGGCCGACGAGCCCGCGACCATCCGGGAGCTGGGTGGCCTTCTCACCCGGCATCTCGCGAGCCGGTGCGCAGAGCTC
>JAIRZP010000206.1 GCA_031267175.1 Coriobacteriales bacterium
GTGCGTTGGTAGAGAGCACGAGCTTGGCAACCGAGATGCCCTGCGCTTCCAGGAGATCCATTTCCTCTATGAGCACCCGGGGGTCGATGACGCAGCCGTTGGCGATGACGGGCGTGACCCCCGGATACAGAACACCGGAAGGAATCAGATGGAGCGCAAGCGTATGGCCGTCGGCGATGACCGTATGCCCGGCATTATTGCCGCCCTGGTACCGCACCACATAGTCGTAGTCTGAGGCAATCAGGTCGGTAATCTTGCCCTTGCCTTCGTCGCCCCATTGGGCTCCAACTAATACGGTTGATGGCATGTGTGTTCCTCACTCACAGTAGTGGTTTGCAGGGGTTTGTATTCAGCCGCGGTAGAGATCGCGGAAGCGTGTTGTTTCTGCATGAAACTGAACCTCGGTGAGGCCAAGCGCGCCGTTGCGGTTCTTTCCCGTGATAATATGCGCCGTGTTGAGTTCTGGGCGGTTCTTTTCCAGCGCTTCTTCCTCCGTCTTTGACCTGTCCAGAAAGAGCACCACATCCGCGTCCTGTTCAATAGAGCCGGATTCACGGAGATCCGAGAGCTGAGGCCGCTTATTCTCTCGCTGCTCGACCCCGCGCGAGAGTTGGGACAGCGCCAGAATGGGAACCCCCAGCTCCTTCGCAAGCACCTTGAGTCCGCGACTGACCTCCCCTACCTCCAGATAACGCTGTCGCTCCCTTGTGGTTCGGGCAGGCTGCATGAGCTGGAGATAGTCGACGATAATGATGCCCTTGCCGTCTTTGGTGCCACGCAGGAGGCGGCGGGCCTTGGCCCTCAGCTCCATAATCGACAGAGCAGGCGAATCGTCGATGTAGAACCTGAGGCTGCCCAGGTCGTTTTGAGCCTGTATCAGCTGGACCAGGTCGGCGTCTGCCAGATTACCCGTGCGCATCTTCCATGAATTGACGTTGGCCTCCGCAGAAAGCAGCCTCTGTACAACCTGCTGAGAGGGCATTTCCAGGGAGAAGAATGCTACCGTGGTTTCGGCCTTTGAAGCGTTAACGGCGATGTTGAGCGCGAGGGCGGTCTTGCCCACGCTGGTGCGCGCCGCGAGCACGATAAGGTCTCCCGGCCGGAAGCCTCCCAGATTCTTATCGAGATCCTTGAATCCTGAGGGCACGCCAAAGATCTGCCCCTTGTTGGCGGTCATGGCATCCAAGACATCCATGGTCTCGACAACCAGGTCGCTGAGCGGGCGGAAGGTATTGGAGATGCGCTTCTCAGTGGCGTCAAACAGCAGCTTTTCGGCCTCTTCCACCACTGTTTCTGCATCGTCGGTAGAACTCTCGCTCAAGGCCTTTATCTTGATAGACGCCTTGATGAGATCGCGCAGGAGGCTGTCGTTCTTGACGATGTTGATATGGCTCAGCCAGTTGGCCAGGGCAAAACTCTTGTCAGCCAGGGTGAGGATGTACTCCTTGCCGCCCACGTCCTTGAGCTTTCCCATGGCGTCGAGGTGGTCTGCCAGGGTGATGTGGTCTACGGGTGTGCGCTGATCCACCAGTTCCTGTATGGCAACAAAGATGGTCCGATGGGCCGGCCGGAAGAAATCCTCGGGGTGGATGGCCGCAACGGCCTCCTCAACCACCTCGCGGTCGAGGATCATCGCCGCCAAAGCCGCCTGTTCGGCGTCTAAGTTATGCGGCGTTGTATCCTCACGTATAATCTTTTCGTCGTTTTGCGGCATCCTTGTGTGTTCTGCTCCTGCTTACTGCTCGTCGTCCAGGGCATCTGCCAGGGCTGCGGCCGTAGCGGTATCTACGACACTTTCGGCCTCTTGAAAGACCTCCGCGGCTGCATCGGCCAGGGCGCCTGCGCTCGTGCCCTCGTCATCTTCCGCGTCCGCGGCGGCAGCCAGTTTATCGGCGATGGCCTTCATGGCTTCATTGGACTCCTCGACGATTTTGCTGACCTTCTCGTCGGCTTCGTAGGCCTCAACGGTCATTTTGATCGAGTCGGCCAGTCCCAAGGCCTCGCTCGCTTCTTCGAGTTCTTCGGCGTCCACTCTATCGGCAGCAACGGCCACGGACACGGACACGGCTTCTTCGAGCGCTTCGGCTTCTTCAACAGCCTCGGCCAACTCGGCGGCTTCTTCTGCAAGTTCGACTGCTTCTGCAAGCTCGGCGGCTTCTTCGGCAAGTTCGACTGCTTCTGCAAGCTCCTCTGCTTCTTCGACAAGCTCCGCCAGCTCTGTGGCTGCTTCAAGTTCTACCGCCTCTTCGGCCAGCTCTGCGGCTTCTTCAGCCAGCTCTTCTGCTTCTTCGTTGCCTTCACGCTCATCAACAACATTAATCGTGACAACAGCCTTGATGTCGCGATAGATGGTCACCGTAGCGCTGTGCTCCCCAGCAGTCTTGATGGGAGCAAACAGGTCGATCTTCTTGCGGTCAACCTCAAGTCCGAGCTCCTCGTTGAGCCTGTCGGCAATCTGCTGCGTGGTGACCGAGCCAAAGAGTTGCCCCTCCTCGCCCACACGCGCGGGAATGGTCAGCACCTTGTCAGCCAGGGCCGCCTGGATCTTGTCCGCACTGTCGAGGCGCAGTGCCTCGCGCTTGGCGATATTGTGCTTGCGCAGCTCCAGCTGCTTGAGATTGCCTCTGCTGGCCTCTATAGCCAGCTTCTGCGGAAACAGGTAGTTGACGGCATAGCCGCGCTTGACCTCGACAAGGTCGCCTTCGCCTCCCTGCCCCTTTATTTCCTGTAAGAGTATCACCTTCATATTCGTTGCTCCTCACTTACCCGTATACTCACCGCGGCTGCGACGGTCGCCGCGTCCGCTGAGCACCGCTGAGGCATAGGGCACGAGGGCCATCTCACGCGCCCGCTTGATTGCCAGGGCAATGTCGCGCTGGTGTTGCGTACAGGCACCGGTAATACGGCGCGGTTTGATCTTGCCGCGCTCCGTCATATACTTGCGCAACAGGTTGGTGTCTTTGTAGTCAATGGCCAGGCTCTCGTCCTTACAGAAAACACAGTGCTTCTTTCGAGGCTGGCGTACATATTCTGCCATGTACAGGTTCCTCCTTAGGGGTTTCTCTTACTAAAAGGGAATATCGTCGGCGTCGTATACGGTAATCTCTGGCGTGGCGGGAATACTGTCTGCCGAAGGGGCCGGCGCAGCAGCAGGAGCCTGATAGGAGCCTCCCTCGCTGTTGTTGCGGGAAGAAAGGAACTCCAGGTTATCCACGGTCACATCAACCTTGGAATGCTTCTGTCCGTCCTTCTCCCATGAACTCCACCGGAGCTTGCCGTCGATGCCGACCTTGGTGCCTTTGAGCAGGTACTTATGGAGACCTTCTGCCCTGGTGCCGAACATGCTGCAATTGATGTAGTTGGGAACATCTTCCCAGTCGCCGGTTGAGGAGTTCTTGCGTCTGTCGTTGACTGCAATGCCAAATGCCAGCACAGAGCTGCCCGAGGGCAGAGCCCTCAGTTCGGAATCGCGGGTCAGGTTGCCGGTCAGGATTACCTTATTGATATTTGCGCTCATCTTTCATCACCTTTGCTCTCTTGTGTTGCTCGGACACCGTGAGCGGATGCCCGGGCGCAGAGCTTACTCACTTTGGTCTTTGCGTACCACAATGAAGCGTGCCACCGCATCGGTGATACGGAGCACACGGTCAAGCTCTGCAATGCTTGTGGGGTCAGCATGGAAGCTGATAAGTGTGTAGTCGCCGTCTTGCAGCTTGTTGACCTCATAGGCCAGCCTGCGCTTGCCCCAAGGCTCAATGCTCTCAATGACGCCGTCCTGGCTGGTGATGGTGGAGTCGATCCTGGCGAGAAGGGCCTCGCGGGCGTCTTCCTCTAAGGCAGGATCAACAAAAAACAGCAGTTCATAAGCCTTCATTTTCACCTCCTCTGGACTATTCGGCTCAGGTGCATGAAGGCAGGACCCGAGCAGGAACGTGAACCAAGGAGTGTACCATTCTTTGCACTCCCCGGCAAGGGCTCCGCTCAAGAACGCTTCAGGCCGCAAGATGCCACGTGTGTAAGCCGGCTTAACCTTGTAGGGATTCGTCGTGCCACCAGCCGTCTCTCAGTGTGACAGACCAATCTTAACGGCTGCTGTATCAGAACTGAATCTCCGCATAATTGAGCCAACGGAATCTGAACCGCGTCAAAACTGGGAGGGGAGGTCAGGGACTGGGAGGAAGGGGGTCAGGGAGCAGGTTCTGCTCCCCCTGATGCTCTACAGGGCCTTGTGATAGACGATTATCTCGTGGTCTACGTCGGCCTCGGTAATGAGGAAGCGCGCCGCCTCCACGGTATAGCCATTATTCTGCCAGAACTCCTTGCCGCTTTCCTGTATGGGCACGGCAAAGATGGAGTCGGCACTTACCTCGCTTTCCTGGGCGTAGCGCTCAATGCTCTTGACAATGGTGGTGCCGATACCCTGATTGCGCTGCTCCGGGTCTATTATCATGTGCTGAATGAGCCATTTACAGGCCTCGGGCCAACCCACTACCACGAGTGAGTACCCAACGAGCTTTTTGTCCTGAAAAGCAAGGGCGAACATCTTGTTGGAATCGTCAACCGCTTCGATGATGTTGACCTCGCGCTCGATGGTGAGCGGCTCATTGGAGAGACCGATGTAGCGCTGCACCGCCGTTAAGGCCTTCGTGCGCAGCGCCTCGATCTCAGCACGCTCGCTTCGGGCCAGGTGGCTGTACATGACAAAATCGACCCGAGAGCCATCGCCCTCTGTCTGCTCCACGGCCAGAGTCTCGTAGCCTTTGGGAGGTTCCTCACCTGTGGGGAGGTGCTTTTTTGTCGTCTGGTTCTCACTCATAGCTTATTCTCTCTATAATAGTAGCATGAATGACGAGCATTTTGAAGAAACGCGAAGTTTTCGTGACCCTGTGGCTCAGCGGAAGGAAGCTGCTGAGAAGCGCAGAGAGGCCGCGGAGGCAGAGTATCCCCCGGTCGCGGCGTCGTATAAGGGGTTTTATCTGCGGATCTGCGACCTTACAGAACAGGGCAGGGCTTACGTGCTGGGGGCGGAAGGCATCATCGGCTCGGAGCTCGTGTATAACCGGGAGAGCGACTTTCTTCTCGCGGGCGACGGACGCCGCATAGCAAAGCTGCCCGAGGAGACTACCAGGCAACTGGCCGCCTGCGCTCAGGACAACTGGCGTATCACGGTACTGATAAGTGCTATCTTTTTTCGCGCGGAGGACAAAAGCGTTGCCGTTGAGCTCGCCTTTCTGTGCTGGGCCCCCTTGGAGACCGCCTATGAGACGGCGCTGGTTAACTTCTCACACAATATAGCCGAGCGGCTGGCAAGCGGGGACAGGGCTGGCCTGGCACTCTCGCAGGACCAGTTCGGTTCCGTACTGCGCAGCGGAGGGGAATGGTACCTCACCCGCGCAACCAAACGTGAGCCCCTTGAAAAAGGCACCGTTGTCTACAAGAGCCGCAGAAGTGGCACAGAACGCCTCACCGGCTTTGCCCTCAGGCACAAAACCGGCTGCACGGTCTTTGCCACCGTCTTCTGGATAGCGCTGGCCGCAGGCGTTGTTGTACTCGTCTGGCGATTGTTTTTCTAGAACTGCGCAGAATCTTACGAGCATCATCAAAAAAGCTGAAAGAAAATAAACGCGGTCAAAAGAACGACGGCAAGGAACACCACCAGCCTTCGTATCACCGGCCCTGTCCAGCTAAGGCCTCGAAGCTTGTTTCTTCGGACGCAGAAGTAGAGGATTATCACAAGGATGAAGACAAGAAATGTCGATACGACGCTTGCGATGAGAAGTGGCACATAGCTCGAAAAGAACGGTTCGTCAGGGTGCGCTCGCGGGACAGAAAAAAACCACGGAAAGAACGCGCCAATAAGAAAAGCGAAGAATCCGCAGATAGCAAGCAGGAGATAGTCCACCAGTGCCGCGATCAAGTACCCAGCGCCAAGGTCGTCTTGGCTGCTGCTCGGCAGCTGCGGAGCGTTGGATTCGTTACTATCGTTCATCATGCCTCCGTTTCGCCCTCATCCTTGTCAGTACAGTGATGTAGACAAGGATGCTGACTGCAACTATCGCAACGGCTCCTATGACAAAGGGGACAAGGGAAGAAGCCGCCTCGCTCTGTTGGGGATCCGTCTCGGTTGTTGCGCTGAGCGCGCTCTCTGTCTGTGTAGATTGTTGCCCTTGAGAATCCTGGAGAGCCTGTTGGCTGTTGACTGGAGAGGCCGAGGAAGAGCTACCCTGCTCAGAGCCGTTTGTGAGCAAGCTCTCCACAAGATAAGTAAGGGGGATTATCTGTGGCGTGGTGCCGAGAGTGACTCCGCTACCCGGCCCTTCACCGTTATCCTCAACAGGCCCGGTTCCCGGTTTCACGTCATCTTCCTCACTGTCTCCGGCTTTTACCTCTTCTTCCATATAGCGGCCGTTTGCAGTCGCAGAAGGTGAGCGGTCCACTTTTCCGTCACCGTCATCATCAATGGCGAGCACCGTGTCTTTGTCTGGATCAGACCCGGTCAGGATCTCTGTGTCCTCGGTGATACGGATGCTTTCAAAGGTACGACGCTGTTCTAACTCGCCTTCTTCGTCAAAGAAGCGGATCTCGTAGTCCATTGTGCCGGTGTCGGTACCGTCGAGTGAGATGGTATAGTCTGTCCTCGGGTCAAGACACAGGAGCTTTATCTCGCCAGCCTCGCCCATGGGGTCAAGCCTGCCGAAGGAGGAGAGCCTGCGGTAGTCGTCAGAAGCGGAGGAGAGATAGTCGCCCTCTGCCTCTATACGCACATCCACAGGGCAGGCAATACGGATAACGAGGAAACGGGTCGAGACAATCTCGTCTACGAGCTCGGGCACCTCGTCTACGGGGAGCGACAGGATAGCCACTATCCTGTCGAGGCTCCGTTTTGCTGCCTCAGCGGTAGCTGGGTTGTCTGGCTTGCCGATGGTGCCAACATGGTCGGTGGCCACCGTGGCAAACCTCCCCTGGCCGAGGGTCGAGAGGCGGAACATGTCGGTAGCAGAAGCGTAAGGCACCGTGCCGTCTCCGTGGAAAAGGTAGATGCCGTCATACATATACATCGTCGTAGTGCTGGGATCGAGGTTCACTACGGCAGAGTAGAGCGTCCTCTGGCTCTGCCCTACAGTGAAGTAGGCCCCGTCGTAGGAGGCCAATGCCGTAAGCCCGTCCTCGTCAGTGTACGCTTTGTTCCCATCCTTGAACGCATCGGTGCCGCCCCTGCTGTAAAGCCCAGAATGGTACTGGAGGTACTGTGTCTGGGTGAGCGAATTGTAGCTTCTGGCAAGAGTGGTCGGGAAGAGGCTCACATATTCCAAGGACGGGGTCAGCTGTGCCATTGCGGGGAAGGAGGCTTTGATCTCGGTGGAAAGGCCTCCCAAGGAAGCCAGAGCAAGATCTTTTCTCCAATCATCTAGAACAGCCGTCGTGAGCGTCTTCCTGAGCATCTCAGGAGCCCCGTCATAAGGTGTGCCACAGGTGATGACCTTGTTCAGGAGTGTGTGGCCTTGCGCTTTATAGTAGCATGAGGCCACGATCCCTCCCATGGAGTGGCAGACCAGATCCACCTTCTCTACTCCCAAGCTCTTAATGAACTCATCAAGCTTGCCCGCCGCCTCTCTATAGTCTTTACGCCAGTCATAGGAGAAGAAGTATATCTCCCGGTCAAAGCTGTCACAGAGGGTGTCTACCAGAGGTTGATAGATGTTTGCCGCCCCATATTCCCGTTCGCCTGCCGGTAGCTCATCTAGGTTTACGTCTGCTGGCCTTGTGTAGAGCGGCTCGTTTATGGCCATCTTGTGACTGAGTCCCGCAACACCTCCGGGATTGGGATCAGGATCCCAGACACGGTAGTCCTCATAGTCCTCATAGTCCTTAATCTCGGATTTGTCATGGCTGTAGAGCCTGCTTCCCATCGCCCCGGGGACAATGATGATGGGGTAGCCGAGCCCGTCAAGCTCGCGGACTATATCCTCGTTGACGAAGTTCAGCTCGTCACCGTTAAGCGCCTCATAGTAGCCGGCGGTCTGGATATCTTGGAGCAGCTCCACTAACTTTGGCTTTTCATAATCGCTGATGTTGCCAAGGAAGCCGATGGTATAGATGTCATACTCTCCAAGGAGCTCCTTGGCATACTTGTAGACAGCGGAGCGCCTGGTGTCTTGATGGTACTTCATGTCATTCTCATGATAGTAGAGATCCCCCGCACTCGGCAGTGAGCCAGACAATAGGATGAGGATTTTCTTCGCACCTGGACGGCCCGCCGTCTCGTCCTTTTCTACAAGGCGGGTTATCGACTGAGCCAAGTTGGTCGTGTTGCCAGGGCCAAAGCCAGCGGTGATGTCAAAGCTGCTATGGACGCTCTCATCAAAGGGTCCCATCCAGGCGGCAAAGGAGGTTATGATGCCGACGCCTACCCGTGTGTCATAACGGTCATCTTCAAAAAGCGCCTTTATCAGGTTTTGGATAGCAGCCCTTGCTTCCAAATGGGGCTGCCCCGCCATGCCCTCTGAGATGTCCCAGCCGATGTAGACGTCACGTTCTATCCTGTCGAGGGGTTCGGCCTCAGCCTGGTTGACAGGGATGAGAGGGAACAGTGAGAGGGTGAGAAGACATACGAGCAGGGTCAAAACGGCTCTCTTGCCCTGTTGTCTGCCGGGTCTTTCTACAGTTTTCATTACCATCCCTCCCTCATACTTTACTGACACCAGGTATAGGTCTGCTTTACCTGAGAACTAAGATCATCGAATGGTGCATCACATAAATCCCGAGAAGCGTATGGGCTCACTGTAGGGAGCCAGCACTACGCCGATAACTACGGTCGCAAGAGTCATCAGAATGAAACCTGCCAGCAACAGGACAATAAGGGCTCCCCACTTGCCCGCGCTGAGTCTCTCGGGCTTCTGCGTATGATACAGGGTCCACACAACACAAAAAGCAATCGCAATGAAGAGAACAGAGAACACGAGTGCGGTAAAGAGTACGTCTGCTTCCTGGCCATGATCGTTTGCGTAAAAGTCCCTTAAGACCCAAAAAACAAGGCCTTGAGCCAGACCGCATACGATGCAGGTCAGCAGGAACACCCCATGCCACTTCCACGCGCTTCCTACCCTTGGAGCATGTTCTTGTTTCGTTGCCATGGCAATGCCCTCCTTTTTCCTGCAAGTATACCACGTTGGTATTCTCTGCGCAATCGTCGTCAACCAGCTGCCCCACAGCCCCACTATGCCTCGGCAAGGGAAGTTACCGGCAGGTTACCTGTATGACTGTCGCGCGGAGCGCAACTCTTTTCAAGGTAAGCGGCGGCTTGCCGCCGCGCGCGTGCGTAAGCGCGCGGCACTCTTCTGGACAGCGCTGGCCGGAGGCGTTGTTGCTCTCATCTGGCGCTTGTTTTTCTAGAACGGCTGTTGTCGCTCTCGTTTGGGTGCTGTTGTTTTGATAGTGCCTGCAAGTGTCCCCCTTGCTGCACCAGTGCAAAGCGTTGTAATTTTGAGCGAGACAGCATAAACATCTTGATGATGTAATATACTATAAGGATGGATTGTTTCCGCTCAAATAAACCCAGACTCAAAGGCTCGCGGTATTCAGATATAGAGCGAGCCGTTCGTCGGGCATATAACGATATAGCCAAAAAAACCAAGCGCAATCCCTATATACGGAGTGTATTCTTTAATAAAGACAAGATCTTCCTCACGATTTACTGGCACCATCTCATGGAAAAAAGTAAGAATGAACGTCGAAGACGGCTTCGTTACTTTGAGGCAGCCATCGACCTTGTAATGCACACCCCCCCTGCGCCCATCTAAAACATAAACACAAAGAACACCAACGAGTTACTTTATCGCTTCGCTGGACGGACGCTTGAAAGGGATTTGTTCTACGTTCAAATTAAGCATGATCTCAGGACAGGAAACAAGTTTCTCATCTCTGTGTTTCCTGCAAAAAAGGAACCTCGCAAAGGGTAGCCTGGAAACTACGCGAGGTTCTTGATTACAGTATCACAGTCAAGCATATCAGTCAAATATTTCTGCTGCAATCCCTCTCTGTCCGCCCTCACGCAAAAAACCCCCTCGCATTGGCGTAAATCTGTTGCAGGGCATCGGGCTCGTCGTGCAGGTTTGCAAGTACTTCTGCGGTAAAGACGACGCTGGCGGGCTCGCAGACGCTGCCGCGTACGGGCACCGGTGCCATGAAGGGGCAGTCGGTCTCGGTAACCAGTCTCTCGAGCGGAGTACGGGTGGCGGCATCGCGCACCTCGTCGGACTTCTTAAACGTGAGCGGGCCTCCAAATGCCACCAGCACCCCCAGCTCAAGGAAGGGCTCAAGGGTGGCATAGTCAAGGTTGAAGCAATGGAGCAGCACGCCCCTGGCCGGTGCTCCCTCTTCTTTGAGGATGCGCAGGCCGTCTGCGTGTGCCTCTCGTAGATGCAGGGCTATGGTGCTCCCGTGTTCATGCGCCAGGCGAATCTGACGACGGAACACCTCCTGCTGCACCTCGCGAGGGCTGTTGTCGTAGTGATAATCCAAGCCTATCTCACCGATGCCTGTGACCCGCGGGTCTGTCGTCAATGCCTGCACCAACCGCTCTTCTATCGCCTCAGTGTAGGCAGAGGCATTATGCGGATGGCAGCCCATGATGATGCGCACATCGGGAGGGGTAGCTGCCGGTAGCTCTGGTGCCTGTTGCGCAGCCGGTTGCTGTCCTGTTGCCTGTTGCTTTGCTGCTTGCTTGGCTGCCCGTTGCTCTGCCGAGCCTTCTTCTGCCGGATCTGCTCCCGCTCGCCATGCTTGCAGCAATTCCCCTGCCTCTTGCTGCCAAAGTCCCAGGTTGTCCAGCGTAAAGGACGGGTCCTCGGTGGGGTCAACAATCGAGACCACAAAGCTGACCCGGTGCGCGGCCGCACGTGCCAGGGCCAGCCCCGGGTAGTGCAGCATGTCCAGATGCGCGTGCGTGTCAGCTATCTGAGTGCCGGCAGCAAAGGAGGGTGCCTCAACCACTCTATGCTTGGCGTCGCGCAGCTTCGCATCGTAAAAGACC
>JAIRZP010000252.1 GCA_031267175.1 Coriobacteriales bacterium
GCGCTCATATCCTTACCGGCTTCCACACCCTTGCTCGCGTAGCCGTCGGCAGGCTTGATAATCCACTTCTCCCGCTCGTCTTTGACCTGCGTAAGGTCGAGAGAGTCTTTGTCAAGCCAAGTGGTGAAGGTTACGTGTTCGAGCACGAAGCGCCGTTCGTCGTCGGAGAGGAACTCCAGAGTCTTGGGATGACGCAGCATCAGGAAACTCGCCTTGGAGTGGGCAACCTGTGTCTGGAAGCCGCCCAGCATGCAGACCTTGCCTCGGGCTACCGCGGCAACCAGGGCAGCGGCACCCCGGGGGCAGGTTTCGAAGCTCTGCCCGGGGTCGAGCAGGCTGTCGATGTCTGATCCGGTCTCCTCCAGCTCCCGGACAAGCTCTAAACTCACAGCCCTGCGATAGACAGCGTCGATGCGCAGGGGCATGCAATGGGCTGGGTGTTGCTCGGCAACATCGCGGCCGTACAGCGCGCCCGGCAGGTACTCCAGTGATGCCACATCCACCACCAGGCAGTTGATGCCATAGTGCGCAAAACGTCTGCGAAACTCCAGCTGCTCCGCGATGACCGCGCTTTTGCCGTAGTCAACGATGGCGACAACGGGATCCGGAACCGAGTTTGCGCTCTGATAGTAGAGCTCCAGGAAGGTCTCTATCCACGGGTCAAACAGCTCCTGAGCGCTGAGCGAGTGCTGGGCGTTGAACTGTTTGAGCGTATCGGTAACCGCCAGGGCGTTGGCCACCTCTGCGTCCTCATTCATGGCGCTCGTGCCATCGGTATTGAACTCGCAGAACTTGAAGCTCCCGTTGTCCTCATCGAGGAAGAGGTCGATGCGGCAGATGGGGATGGTACAGGCGGTGGCGTTGGGGAGCAGAGCAAGGCGCTCCATAAGAGGGGAGAACCGGAACAGGGCCCGGTAGTCCGCGTCCTCTCTAAAGTGCTTCGTCATCTTCTCGAGCAGGGCATAGGTGCGCGTGACAATCGAATCAAAGGCGCCGAGCGCCGCCGCGTCGTAGAGCTTGGGCAGAAATCCCATGCCTATGACCACGTCGTGATAGCGGGCCTCAGAGGCGTTGAGGTAGGCCTGCGCGGCCAGACGGCCTTCCCAGTCTCCCTCCAGCTGCTCAAACCGGGCCACATACTCGTCTTGGAGCGCGGTCATACGAGAAGGCCAGGCGACCTGCTCCCTCTGTTGCTCGCGCTGGGTATCCCGTTGCTGCCCGGTTTGCTGCTCAGATTGCTGCATGGTCTTCCCTTCCCTCTTCGAGATGCAGCGGATGCAAGGCCTCCAGAAGGGTTCTGCGCTCTGCGACGAGCTCCGCGAGGGGCACGAGATAGCCGGCATCTTCTTCATCGAGGCCCTCCCGTGCACAGGCCACCATCTCGTCGAGCCACTCTGAGGCGCTGCGCCCGTACACCTCCGCGTCAAAGCCTCGGACTCGCAGGGCAGACAGCGCAAAGGCCACGGAGGCGCTGTCGATGTACTTGAACTGCTTAGAAAAGTACGATTGGGCCTCGGGGTTGTAGAAGATGCCCCGTATGAGGGCCGCATAGGCTAGCGCATAATCCAGGGGCATCGAGTCGGCCTGTCGTATCTCGAGATAGGTCTTGAAGCGGGCATCGTAGAAGAAGAGCGAGAGGATGTGCAGGATGGTATCCTCATCCAGGAACGCATCGGCCAGGCGCTGCTTGAAGGTGGTAAAGCCCAGATACTCGGGGCTTGCGGTACCCGTGGCCCACGCGGGCAGGAATATCCCGGGAGCGTCCACGAGGTTCTCAGCATAGCGGAGGAAGCTGAAGTCCTCGTCAAAACCGCCCCTGGGTATCTGGGTGCGGTTGGGATCGGTGTCGCTCCAGCAGACCATACGGGCCATGCGACGCGGTACGGCAAGCCCGCTCTGTGCGACCTCTGTCGTACCACCGAGAAGGCCTACCTTCTCGCCCTCAAAGACCGGAGAGTTGTCGGTGATAAAGGCAAACAGCGGCCCCAGGGCGTTGGCTATTCGGAGCTTGGTCATGGCATCGGACTCGCTCGTGTAGTCAACACTGACCTGCGTGGAGGCAGTGGCCCGCATCATACAGATGCCGTGGCTTCCCGTATGGGAGAAATACTTATCCATGTATTGATAGCGGCGTTTGGGCAAAAGCGACAGTTCGCGTGCCTGACGCGTCGGATGATAGCCCAGCTCCAGAAGGCGGAGCCCCCGGGCATCGAGAACGGGGTCTATCTCCTCCCGAAACGCTCGATACAGCTGCTCAATCTCGCGGACAGAATGAGCCGGCCCAATGCTCAACTCAAGCTGCGCGCCAGGCTCCAGGGTAATGACCGCCTTCTCCCGTCCCAGGCCAAAAAGGTGCGAATTGCCCTCGTCATCCTCTTCGTAGACGGTCTCGTTGTAGTAGGGTTTGAGGGCTTCGAGCACGTTCTCGACCGAGGCTCCCGCAGCGACCCTGCCCACTGGGGCCGCAGCAGCAGAAAAGGGCACCGCAGCCAGGCTGCCCTTCTCCACTACGAAGTGCTCCAGCTCAAATCCCAGGGTCTGTTCCCCGTTGGTCTTGCTGCCAAGAGTAAGATAATTGGCGATACTTGAAGCTGGTTTGTATTGTTCGAAGAAAACGTCCATACATAGATTATAATCGCAAAGGCAATAAAAACACAGGGAAGGTTTTCATATGGTTTCTGAATACGATTACATCTTTACGTCCGAAAGCGTCACGGAAGGGCACCCCGACAAGGTCTGCGACCAGATTTCTGATGCCATACTCGATGCTATCCTCCTGCAGGAGCGCACGCTTGAGGCTACGGGTGAGGGCAGTGTGGCCGATGCCCGTGTGGCCTGTGAGACCATGGCCACCGAGGGTCAGGTCTTTTTGGCAGGCGAGATCCGCACCTCTGCCTACGTCGATATAGACGCAACCGTTCGTGAGGTGGTTCAAGACATAGGCTACGACGACGTCAACAGCGGCTTTCATTATCGCTCCATCGGCATCTCCAACTCCATCCATGCCCAAAGTGCCGACATCGCCCGAGGCGTTGACGAGTCATTTGAGGCGCAGCACGCTGATGGCAGTATCGACCAGTACGAAGCGCTGGGTGCCGGTGACCAGGGGATGATGTTCGGTTTTGCGAGCAACCAGACCAGTACCCTCATGCCACTCCCCATCTTTCTTGCCCATCGGCTGTCCGAACGCCTGGCCCTGGTGCGCAAGGACGGGACCCTGGCATACCTCAGGCCCGACGGCAAGACCCAGGTGAGCGTGCGCTACAGCGAGGGCAGGCCCGTAGGCATCGACACCGTGCTTATCTCCACCCAACACGCGGACGTACCCGGTGTTGAGGCAGAGCTCAAGGCCCAGCTTATCAAGCATGTCATAGCCCCGGTCATGGAGGCCCACGAGCTGGACTGGCAGGGCGCAACCGTCTATGTTAACCCCACAGGCAGGTTCGTCGCCGGAGGCCCGGCCGCAGACACCGGCCTTACCGGTCGCAAGATCATCGTGGACACCTACGGAGGCTACGCGCGGCATGGGGGAGGGGCTTTCTCAGGCAAGGACTGCACCAAAGTAGACCGAGGCGCGGCCGATGCCGCCCGCTGGGTAGCCAAGAACATCGTGGCGGCCGAGCTGGCCGAGCAGGTGGAGATCCAGCTGGCCTATGGCATCGGCATTGCCGAGCCGCTTTCTCTCATGGTCAACTGCTTTGGCACCAACGCCGTTGAGGAAGGACGTATCGCAGATGCCGTGCAGGCTGTATTCGATCTGCGGCCCGCGGCCATAATCCGCGATCTGGACCTCTTGCGCCCGATCTTTCGTCTGACGAGCAACTACGGGCATTTTGGCAGAGAACTGCCGGAGTTCACCTGGGAACAGATAAACAGGGTCGGGGAACTGCAGGCGCAGGTCTGAAAACTGCTATAATCACAAAGCGACATCCGGTGCGTCTGCCCTCGCACCGCTTGAGACCAGCCAACGTAGCTCAGATGGTAGAGCAGCTGATTCGTAATCAGCAGGTCAGGGGTTCGAGTCCCCTCGTTGGCTCCACGTCTGTATTTGATCAGACGGGACTCGAACCCGAGAGGGGCGAGGACGTTAAGAAACGTGCCAGTGGCACGTTTTAGGCCGAGCTCGCGAACGAGTGAAGCGAGAGAGCAGGGTGCGAATTTGCGTAGCAAATACGCGCGAGTCCCCTCGTTGG
>JAIRZP010000147.1 GCA_031267175.1 Coriobacteriales bacterium
CTGATCCAGCTGACTTTGCTGTGGAGGATCTGCGAGAGCACTACGCCTCCAAGCAGAAAACCCTCGCCTGAAAGTGGCCGTTCAGAAGCGGAGAAAGGCAATCAATTTCGACCTCGACACAGCGACGCTGCGCCGGCTCTTTGGCGAGTCCGGTAGGCGCGGTGCTTACGTCAGAATCGGTCGGTTTCTGACAAAACACGGGTTTGAGCACCGTCAAAGCTCCGGGTACCAGTCTATTCGAACGATGAGCGAGGCAGAGGTCAACGACACAATCGTGTCCCTTTATGAAACTTTGCCGTGGATGGTTGACGCGGTGCAGAAGCTGGATGTGACGAACATCGGTGTCAACTACGACATGCACACCATCGCCGTAAGGCAAATCGAAAACAGGCACCAGAACTCAGCCGTTGAAATCATCGATGTACTGGCTAAGCCTTCTGGGTAGCTTGGTGACAAAACCTCTGTTTCGTACAGTGCAAAGAGAAAGTAGGTGCTATAGATCCTCGGTCAGGTGCACCGGATCCAGCAGGCCATAGAGCTCGTAAGGGGTGCTGCTGGCCAGGTATTCTGCCATAGTGGCTGGAGGTATCGTCATGCCCTCCACTGCCCAACGCCGGGCCATGTGGCACTGCGCCCTCGCGAGCGCCTCGATCTGGTAGGAGAGTTTCTCGCTTATCTCGATTCCCCGGTATTTCACGAGCGTCTCTTTGAGGGCATCGCTCTGGTAATTCCAGCCAACATCCAACAGGGAGGAAAAGAGCTCGGGGCTCTGAGGGGCAGCATAGAAGACCCGGTGCCGATAGGCAACCACGAGGGATATCCGGTACCCCTCCTCCCAGGAGTAGCTCCGTCCGATCTCAGCAACACCCCATTGAAAACCGAGCTTTGTCAGCCAGTGAAAGATATCGTCCTTGCTCTTGAAGTAGCGATAGAAGGTTGGCTTGGATATGTAGGCAGCGTTACAGATGTCGTCGATACTGATGGCAGGGTAGGCCGTTTCTTCCAGAAGCGACTCAAAGGCGCGCAGTATCGTGAGCCTCATCCAGTGTCTTCGTTGCAGAACGCTTTGTGTACTCACCAGGCCTCTCCTTCATATGCTCGAAAGCAGCTTCCCCTCTTTTTGCCTCTCCTCTGACGGTGGGAAACAGCAGGATTATCATAGGAAACCAAAGATACCTCTGTGTTCTGTTATCGCAAGTATTCTACACCTTTGCTAATCCTCTGTCATGCCAAAACTCCTCGGTGCGCTTTAATCTCGTTTGCACATATGCAAACGATATGCTATCGTCACACTATGGATACATCAGACAAAATACCTCTTTCCGCCGCGCAGCTCATGGTGCTGCTGCAGGAAAAAACAAACCTGAATGCCAAGGAACTGGCCGAGCTTATTCAGGTCAGCCCCTCTACGGTCACCCGCATAACCAAAGGTCAGGTATGCCCCAGCTACGATGCCATGCTGGTCTATGTGTATCGCGGGGGCTATAGTATAACGGGCAGCGGGCTTGAACGTGCGGAGTCTCTATGTGGATACCGTAGCGCAAAGGAGATCGGAGACTTCATTAATGGGGAACTTGCCCAAGGGCTTGATGCAGAGAGACTGCGAGTAGTCCTGCGCGTCGTTCCCAAGCTTATCTATGACTGGAAGCATCTGCCTGTGGAAGACCTCCCCAAGATGCTGTTGCCACGCCCACAGGTTATACAACGTGAGTGGCAGGCCCTGCTTGAGGCAGCCGTACGGTTCTTTGCGCATTCGGAGCTCTGGACAGACGCACCCAGGTGGACTTCTGTCACCCACCTTGAGAAGCCGTTCGTTCCCAGGGCTGCGGTGAGGGAGATGGGCTCACTTCGTCTTGATTACGTAATAAGGCGCATGGCACCTGAGTTCGCAGAGAAGAACATCCTGTTCTCTCACCGAGAGATGCAGTTGCTTTAGGGAAGCGATATGAAGGATGTAACCCTTACCAAGGAACGCATACGGGAACTTTTCAGCAAACTGGACGCAAAGATGTCTGGAGAGGGCAGAGAGGCGACCATCTTCGTAGTTGGCGGTGCAGCGATAGCTCTGACCCTGGACGAGGTGCGCGTGACCACAGATATCGATGGTCAGTTTGAGGAGCCCGCGCTCGAACCGCTCATCAGGCAAGTGGCACAGGAGGAAGGGCTGCCAGCGGACTGGCTCAACCATTCGATCAACGTGGTCATGAGCTATTTCAAGAAGGACGAGGAGCCACTGGACGTGTTCAACGGCAGAATGCTCTCGATACAGGCTGCATCTCCCCAATACGTACTCGCGATGAAGCTGGCCTCCCGACGCGATAAGGATGTCGATGACGTGGTCATGCTCGTGAAAAAGCTGGGACTGTCGAGCAGGGACAAGGTGCTAGCTGTCGTTGGCAGATACTTCAATGCCGACCTCTCCGCAGCCGCATGGCAACGTGAGCAGATAGAGCGCTTCCTCGACCTGATAATCGAGGAAGGCAGGCTTACAGGGGGAGGGTGAGGGTATCACCCACCCACAATCAACGGAGCCCACGAAAACGTGGGCTCCGGCAAAAAGGAGAGCACTGTCTGAGTCTGGCTGTCCGCGCACTCACGCCTTGAGGTATGCCGAGGCATTGAGGGCGGCCAGGCGACCGGAGTTTACGGCCCAGGATGCCTGAGAGCCGGGAGAGCAGGAGACGTCGTACGAATCGCCGTAGAGCCCGCCCGCGTCGGAACCGCCGGCATACAGGCCAGGTATGGGCTCAAACTCGGAGCCGAGAACCTCCATGTTGGGGGAGATCCTGATGCCTCCCACCGTGGTATAGTACCCATCGGCAACCTCGACGAGGTAGTAGGGGCCGTCACCTACGGGGATGAGGTACTCCGCCGCTTTGTCGAACTCCTCGTCCACGCCGCTTGAACAGTAGCCGTTGTAGATATTGACGGTCTCCTGCAGGGCCTGCGCGTTGAGCCCGGCCATCTGGGCGGCCTCGGCCAGGGTGTCCGCCTTATACACGGAATCCAGCCGGTCGAACTCGGAGCGAATATCGGGCATCGGCGTGCCGGGGATGCCAAAGGT
>JAIRZP010000008.1 GCA_031267175.1 Coriobacteriales bacterium
CACGGTCAGGGCTCGATTTTGGGGCCTATTTCTACGATTTCTGGGGTGGCGTCGTAGGAGGAATAGAAGATCCTCTGCTCCTTGACAGCGCCCTGAGCGTCATAGACGGTGCGCATGACTTCGACCTTGGAGGCTTTTTTGCCCTCCTGCTCAACGTGGCTCTGCCCCGGAGCCAGATCCTCGCTTTCTATCTCTTTGGTCTCGTAGTCTCTGCCTTCAACGAGATCGCCGGCCACGCTCTCCACGGTATAGCCGGGAGAAACGCCCCAGAGCGTGCCGGTAACGCTGTAATCTGTGTAGGTCATGGTGAGGAGCAGGTAGGTATCGGTGTCGTTTTGGAACTTGAGGTCGGCGTAGGGATAGGCGATTGCCGCGTCGCGGCCAAGGGGATACCGGGTCAGCCTGAGAGAGTGGTTGATCCTTTCAACGATGGGATACCCGGCCTCATAGGCAGCGTTGAACACCGTGCTCGCCACGCTACAGACCCCGCCGCCTATCTCATCCACGTACTCGTCGCCGAGTATGACCTGGGCATCGACAAACCCCTTTTCCGCCGTGCATTCTCCCGCCGTCTCGTTAAACGACCAGGTAGCCTGGGGAGCTATGATGGACGAATTGATGAGGTCGGAGGCCACGTGAATATTGGTGATGGTGCCCTGGCCCACCCACCAGTACTCAATGGTAAACTCGCTTATCTTGGTAGAGAAGTCAAAGGCCTCCGCGTCGCTGGTCTGCATCGTGGGCTCCAAAACGCCGATGGGCAAAGCGAGCGTCCTGTCGTCGGTGGTGAGGGTGGCCTCAGCGGGAGGGCCTTCAGTGACAGAATCGGTCTCATTGCTGGGAGCTGCGTCGTCGATAACATCCTCGGCAGGAAGAGCTGTCTCATCGGTGGCATCCGCCCCGAAGAGTGCCGCGTTGAGGTTCTCCGCGAGTTGATCGTAGTCAACGCCCGTGCCGTTTTGGCTGGGGACTATCTGCAATTGCTCTTCGACCACAACAAACCGGGCGTTGAGGGGGGCTATCTGGTCTTCAATCGTGCCGGTAATCTCCGGCAGCTTTGCCTCGAGCAGAAGGGCATCAACCAAGGGCACGAGATGCCCTGCGCCCGCCTCATCCTGCTCGACCGAAGTGACGATGCACGAGCCGAGCAGCGGCGTGGTGAGACTCCAGGAGCTCTCTCCATAGCTGAGCGTAACCGGATCGGTTATCGCGGCCTGGACAGTCTCTGCCAGTTTTGTGGCATCCTCGAGCGTTATCTGCATCTTACGTTCGACCAAAGGGACAACAAACTCGCGCTCATCGGAGAAAAAGGCCCGCTGCAGCAGCGTTTTGAACTGTTCCTCGTCCACGACCCTGCCGTCGTTGCCATCCTCGGCAACAAAGGAGTAGCCATCAAAGCTGATGTCGGCGTTTTGCATGGGCACGCCGATGGACCGGGTGAGCATCTCCTCCAGGCTTTTGAGGCGATTCGAAGGAAAGTCAACCTTGGGAGCAAGGGCCACGCCCAGTGTGCTCGCGGCCAGACGGCCGAGCAGAAAGTCTCCCTCTCGTCCAACGCCGTAGGCCTCCTCGGCAAGCCGGGTGCCGTTGACCTCGGCGTCAAAGGTCGCGAGCGTTACGCTCCAGGAGCTTGCCTCATAATCGATCTCCGACTGGTTGTAGGTGTTGATGCCGTTGCCCAGTTGCTGGGTGCCGCTCCCCACCCCGGCCGTCTTCGTGTCCTCGCTGGAAAAGAAGTTGACCGGAGCAGAGGTGGCCACCGCGTTGAGATCGGTCGTGAGGAGTTCCGCGGCCTGGGCTTCTTCGAGGTGGCCGACATCAACGCTGCCCACCCGTACGCCCGAGTGGATGACCCCAAAATTGCTTATGCCGTCACAGCCATAGAACAGCAGCGCAATGATGACAAGCAGAGATGCCGCAAACGCAATGAGGAGTTTTTTGGGCGTGTTGAGGGCACCGAGTACCCGAGCGCCGATGCCTCGGGAGTGTGAGGTGGCCTGTGTGTGAGAAGCGGTCTGCGAGCGTGGGGCGGTTTGTCTGTACGGTGCGGTTGGGGAATACGCGGCTGCGGGAGAATACGCGCCAGCCTGCCTTCTCGAGACCGCGGCTCCCTGTTCTCCCCGTGCAGAAATTCGAGCAGTGGCACTGTTGGGTGTACGGTTTTGCGGTGGGTTCTGCGGTCGGTTCTGCGCATGCCTGCTCCCCAGGTACGCGCGCACCATATAATAGATGCCGGTAATCCAGGCAAGTGCCGTACCCGTGTAGACAAACCAGATACCCAGCGGGGCGACGCTGCTCCCCCACCCGGGAAAGGCACTTGAGTCGATGATGCCCAGGCCGCCAACCTCCGGCCAGGCGAGGATGAGCATACAGAAGCCTGCCATGATAATGGCCGTAGCCGCCTTGCCGATAAAGGCCACCTTGAACCGGGGCCGGCCGGCTGCGCGCAGTTGGCCGAGCAGGACCAACATGCTCAGATCGCGGGCAACGATGAGCAGGAGCACCCAGAGCGGCACCCTTCCCACGACAAAGACCGCAATAACCGTGGTGAGGATAAGCACGCGGTCTACCAGCGGGTCGAGCTGTTGTCCCAACTTGCTGACCTGTCCGGTGCCGCGGGCAACAGCGCCATCCAAAAAGTCGGTGGAGGCGGCAATAAGAAAGATGACGAAGGCCGCGATGTTGTTGTGATACCCCACAAGCATGACCGCAAACACCGGCACGAGCAACAACCTGATGAGACTGATCAGGTTGGGTAGGGTCAATATCCTGTTAGTTACCTCTGTGTTCACCTTTGCTCTGTCCCCGTTACGGCGCCTGCAAATAACCTGGGAAAACGATGATTAATCATTGCACACCATCTTTCGGCCAGTTTGCACCAGCTCTGCCCGTGCGCATGACGCCATTACCGCAAGTAGTGGCATCATACACCCGAACAGATCTGGTGCAAACTGGCTCAAAATCTGGTGTACAAACATTAATCATCATTTCCCTTGAAGCGAAATTATATCGCTAATAGCGCAAGGGGCGGAGAGATGATGGCAAAGAGGCATAAAGCATTCTGGTCGGGATGACTGGATTTGAACCAGCGACCTCTCGGTCCCGAACCGAGCGCTCTACCATGCTGAGCCACATCCCGACATATGCTGTCCCCTGTCTGCGCGGCACAGGGCCGCTTAA
>JAIRZP010000168.1 GCA_031267175.1 Coriobacteriales bacterium
GGGCATGAGAATGCCCTGCTCATACCACGTATCCAGCTCAGTACGTGCGCGCTCGTAAACCCGTGCGTCATACTCACCTACGCTGGTGTCAAAAAGCGCCGCCGGTTTGTCGATGCGCAGAAAACTGAGGGGATGGGCAGCTACCTCACGCGCTGCCTCCGCGCGCGAGAAGGTATCGTAGGGAGCGGCGGCCACATCGCAGGCAAGATCCGGCCGGGGCCGCCAGCACACAAAGGGGATGACATCAGCCATGTCCTCTCCTGTTCATTTTGTTCGACCTTGAGACAAGGTTCATCGTCTCCCTTTTCCTACGTGTTCTGTGCTGTGGACATAACGGGATAGTACCACAGCCGCCTTAGCATTTTTCAAACAAGCGCAAAACAAGCGCAAAATAACTTCAACCCATAATAAACTGACACCAAACTGGCCGGCTTGGCCAAACCGACTCATCATCCATCATCCATCTCCCCGTACTACAGTCCAGCATCGGCAATGTGACAAAACAGCGACCTTCGTGGTATCATGCTTGCGTACCAATAGAATAAGCTGAGTGACATGGGACACACGCAAAGCGCATTCCACACACTCCCAGGCCGCTCACAGAAAAGATACGGTGCATATGGATACAAACAGCAGCAGGCACCCCTGGGTAACTCGCCTGCCTTATAGCTTCCTCTGCGGCATCCTTGCCGCATGCCTGCTCATGGTGCCTGCGCTCTCAGGCAGTTCGCCCCAGGCATTTGCCGCTACTTCTGCCGAGAAGCAGGCTGAGCTCGATGAGGCTTTTGCCCGCCTTGATTCCCTTCAGACAGAGATTAATCAGCTGGCCGCGGATTACGATGCAGCCGTCATTGCGCATGCCGAGGCAGAGGCCAGGATGCTCGACGCCCAAGCCCGCGAAGAAGCCGCCCGCGCACGCATCGCGGAGTTGCAGGCACAGCTCGGCGACCGCGCCTCAAAGATGTATCGCAATGGCAATGGCTCGTACCTGGACGTACTCTTTGGTGCCCAGAGTTTCATTGACTTTATTACCGCGATGGACCTTATCAATCGTGTCAACGAGCAGGATGCCCGCCTGGTGCTGGAAACCAAGACGGTGAGGGCCGAGGCCGAGGCAGCGCGCATCGAGTTCACCGAGCAGGAACAGCTCGCCCGCGAGAAGCAAGAGCAGATTGCCACGCTCAAGCGAGACAGGCAGACGACAGAACTTGCGATGCAGGGTGAGATCGGCAGCCTTGAGGCAGAGTTGGTAGAGATTCTCCTGCAGGAAGAGATTGCCCGCGAAGCCGCTGAACTCGCCGCAGCCAACAGAGGGGTGGGCTCCTACGGTACCGTTACCGATGAGCAGATGGCCAGGGTTACGGCACTCAACCTGCAATACCCCTTCAGCAGCAGACAGACCATTTCCAGCGGCTTTGGCTGGCGCGATTTTGACAACAGCTTCCATCTGGGCACCGACTTTGCCGCCCCCGGCGGCACGCCCATCCTCGCCATCGCAAACGGCACGGTTGCCGCCGCCGGCTGGCACAACCTCATGGGCAACTACGTCATCATTTCACACGGCAGTGGCGTCCGCTCCATATACATGCACGCCTCGGGGCTCAACTGCGAAGCCGGCCAGCCCGTAGTAGCCGGTGATGTCATCAGCTACGTGGGAACCACCGGCAACTCCACCGGAAACCACTTGCACCTGCAGATTGAAGTGGACCTCATAGCAGTCAATCCCATGCTCTTCTTCTGAGTGAGAAAGCCCCCGTCTCCCCTTTCACTCCCTGGTGAGAATGTCCGGGCCGTCGGCGGTAAGCGCCAGGGTCTTTTCAAAGTGAGCAGAACGGGAGCCATCGGCCGTGTAGACTATCCAACCATCGTCAAAGGGACCCTTGGTCTTATAACTGCCCGCGTTAATCATCGGCTCTATGGCCAGCACCATGCCGGCCTTGAGCTTGGCGCCGCTGCCCTTGCGTCCAAAGTTAGGGACGATAGGATCCTCGTGCATCTCGCGCCCTATACCATGTCCGACGTATTCACGCACCACCCCAAAGCCGGCTGCCTCGGCAACACTCTGCACGGCGTGCCCTATGTCGCCGAGTCGCGCGCCTACCAAGGCGGCCTCTATCCCGGCCCAGAGCGCCTGCTCGGTCACTTCGAGGAGCTTTGCGGTCTGGGCATCTATCTCTCCCACGGCAAAGGTGGCGGCATTGTCGCCGTACCAGCCCTCCATGACGCCTCCCGTGTCTATGGAGATGATGTCGCCCTCGGTAAGCACGACCTCGTTGCTGGGAACACCGTGCACTATCTGGTCGTTAATCGAGGCGCAGATTGAGCCCTTGAAGCCGCCGTAGCCCAAAAATGCCGGACGCGCCCCCTCCAACCGGATGAGGTTCTCGGCAAAGCGGTCGAGCTCCAGCGTGGTAATGCCCGGACGCACGAGTTCCCCGGTTTTTCGGAGAACCTTGGCGCTGATACGGCCAGCCACACGCATGGCCTCAATCTGTTCAGGTGTTTTGATGTGAATCATAGCTATAGCTTACCAGTTTTGCGGCGCGGCGCACGCGAGCCTGACCATTCAGCTTCTTCTGTCAAGCACATGCAGATAGCCACCCGCACCATAATTGAGCGATTTGGCAACCCGCGCAATCGTGGTTGCCGAGGCACCGGTTTTCTCGGTGATGGAGGTATAGGGCTCACTCTCGCTGAGCAGCCGGGCCACTTCCAAACGCTGAGACATCTCCTCAACCTCACGGATGGTACACATGTCCTGGAGGAGCGCCTGGGCGTCCGCCGCTGAGTCAAGCCCGGCAAAGGCCTGGTACAGAC
>JAIRZP010000182.1 GCA_031267175.1 Coriobacteriales bacterium
GGCAACAAGATCTACACCTATTCGGGTGCGGGCCGTTACGATGTCGCTCAGATGATTGTCAATTCCAAACTGGATGCCCTGCAAGGCGGCCAACGCCATAACGGGGTCATCGTGGCTTCCGGCGAGGAGGGCAAGTTTGCCGACGCGCTCTCTGCCTCGGGTCTTGCCGGTATGCTGGACTATCCCCTCGTCCTCACCAATGGTTCTGCGGGCGCTCTGAGCAGTCAGGCCAGAAACGCTATCGCGGCCATTGCCGGAGCAGGCAAGCTGGACGTCATTATCATCGGTGGCGAAGGAACGATAAGCCCAGATGCCGCGAGCGAGTTGGCCGGTTATGACAGCGACGGCTCGCCGGTACGTTTGGGCGGCCCGGACCGGTATGCCGTGGGTGTCACCATCTTTAATTACGGAGTCCAGAGCGGCGGATGGCAAAGCGATACGGCCTTTGTGGCCAGGGGAGACAATTTTCCCGATGCGCTTGCCGTGGCCAGCTACGCCGCGTCTCACAAGAGCCCCATAGTGCTCGTTGATCCTAACGCCACACAGCTCGAAACACCCGCAAGCCAGATACTTGCCCAGTACGGCAAGGTCGTCGTGCTCGGAGGTACGGCAAGCGTCAAGCCGGCGCTCTATCAGGAGATAGAAGGCCTGATAGGAGCGGCCAATGTCAGGCGTCTGGACGGTGCTACCCGGTACGAAGCAGGCATGAGCATCGTAAGATGGCAGCTTGAGCAAGGCATATCGCTCAATGGGGTTGGGTTTGCCACGGGCATGAGGTTCCCCGATGCGCTTGCTTCCGGCTTCCTCCTTGCGCATACCAACAGTGCCCTGATTCTTCTCAGTCCTGAGGACGGCGATAATGCGGCAGCGTACCAGCTGTTGGGCATGCACGGGAGCACCATCAACCAGATCAGGATATTCGGCGGTGAGAACTCGGTAACGCCTTCTTCGCGCACGTACATTACCAACGCGCTGGGGTGGAGCGAAGGCAGCTATGGCACGGTACCAGGCAGGCAATAAGCAGGAGAGATGATAACCGTGGTTGTGCGGAACGACACAGCTTCGCATGACCCTGGCGCAGGATCTTACAGAGAGAAGACAGTTTGTATGAGGCAGTTTGAGTCAGCTTGCAGCAGACAACCACAAAAAGAGTATTCCCGGGCATCAACAGCGCCTTCTTTGAGGCTCCTGCTTGCTACCCTCGTGCTTGTCCTGTCCTGTGCTCTTGCCCTCGGCGGCTGTGCTCCCACAGAAGATCCCAAGCTCAGTTCCGAGGAGCTTTCTCAGGCAAGCGCCACTGTTGAACAGCTCATGGAATCCGTCAAGGCAAAGGATGCACTGGTCATAGCACCCCTGCTGCAAGGCGTTTATCTTGACACAGAAAGCGCTGGCCTTTCTCTCGAGGATTTTATCAGCTCCTTCTTTGAGGGCTTTGGCTTCCAGATAGTCAGTTCGGAGGCCCTCGATGAAAGCACGGCGTCGATAGGCGTAACACTCACGACGAGAGACGGCGAGAAGGTCATGGCCCTCCTCGGCGACGCGTACCAGAGTATCTACGAAACCGGTGCTCTCTCGCCTGATTACGCGGCGGTGTGGGAAGAAACCGCACCCGCAACATTTGAGAACCCCTATTTTGTCGTGGCGGAGAAGGAAGGCGAGGGATGGACGATAACTCAGAGGGCATCCCTGGGAGCAGCCCTGCTGGGCGGATTTGACCCGCGCCAGCTGTATTCCGATTAGGGAAGTGATGATTAGTGGCACCCGATGAAGACACGAGCAGACCTGTATGCAAGCAAAGGAGTCAGTAAAAGACAGTGAGTAGCAGAGAACCATGTTCAAGACGCCGTTTTCTCCAGATAGGGGGAGCGGCCGCGTTGGCGGCAACCGTACCGCTCGGTAGCGCGAGTGTGCTTTCCGGCTGCCGATCAAGGGCAGGAGACGAGTTCTTTCGTGGCGAGCGGACGATTATCGATCAGATGGGCCGCGAGCTCGTCATACCCACGGTAGATACCCTCGAGCGCGTCTACTATACGAGCGGGCTCGCGCACATATTCGTGTTTACCCTGGACCCAGCGGTGCAGGGGGGCACGTCGATGCAGTTTACCCCCGAGGAGTTAAAGTACCTGCCCGCAGGGATAGAGGATCTGCCGTATATGGGCTCGATGTCCGGAGGTGGAGAGATACAGAGAGAGGAGCTGCTGGTTCACGACATTCAGATGGTGTTCTCCATCAGCGGCGTTGAGTTTGCGGCCTCCGATATTTCTGATGCCAACGACCTGGAAAACGCCACGGGAATACCGGTTGTCTGCATCGACGGGTCCTTTGAGAAAATCGTAGCGGCTTACCGGTTTTTGGGGGACGTACTGGGCACACAGGAACGCGCCGAGGAGGTTGCGGCCTACCTCGAACAGGTCTATATCGATGTAACGGAGGCGCTCGCTTCGGTCAAGGATGAGGACCGCATCCCGCTCTACTATGCCGAGGGCCCCTTTGGGCTGGCAACCGAACCCAACGTCTCACAACACGCCAAGACCTTTGAGGTGGCAAAAGCCAGGAATGTCGCCGCTGTGGAGCTCACCGTTGGGGTGGGCATGACCAATGTCTCCCTCGAATCCGTCATCAGCTGGAACCCTGAGGTCATCATAGCCTGGGACGACACCATTCGAGGTGGCGCCGACGAGATCATACGCACACATCCCGACTGGGGCCAGATTGATGCAGTCAAGAATGGGCGCGTGTATACCATGCCCAATGCTCCCTTTGCCTGGTGCGACCGGCCTCCCGGTGTCAACCGGTTCCTGGGGCTGCAATGGGTCGCCAATATGCTGTATCCCGATCTGTATGACGTTGACATGGTTGAAGAAACCAAGAAGTTCTATAGCAAGCTGTATTGGGTGGACATTAGCGATGAGGACGCACTCGATTTGCTGGGAAACAGTTATCCGCCGTATAAAAAGAAGTAGGAGAAGTTGATGAACCTTTGGGAAGATACCTATTTACCAGAGCTGCTGCATTCGATTGCGCAGGGGCTGCTGGTTCCAACCGCCATAGTGATTATCGCCCTGATTGTCGCGAGTATTTTCATTATCGGGCAGGTGATTACCGAGTTCTTTACCGAGCGGCGGCATTTCAAGCAGAATATGCCCGGAATAATCAACCAGATCAATGACTCCGATTATGAGAAGCTTGCTTCTATCCTGGAGAAGAGCTCGTTTCTGCG
>JAIRZP010000128.1 GCA_031267175.1 Coriobacteriales bacterium
GCTCCGCTTCGCTTGGATTGTTGAGATTGAAATCGGCAATTTTGTGTCTATCATATATTCCGGTACCAGGTATGCCCGTGTTCAGATAGGCTCCATTTTTCCCAACATTAACACTTAAACCCCTGACGCCTACCGTAGCGCTCAGGCCTGACTTACTTAGATTAACTCTGAATCCAGGCATTACAGTGATTCTTTTTCTAAACTTCCAGCTCATGAGCTACCTCCTCGCATCCTCTCCAGAGCGTAAAAATACCGCCGTCTCGCGACACGCGGTATCCTCTTTGTAATGGTGTGTAGTGTTATCGTGTTTGCCCTCACCGTACGTTTCAGGGCGGTCAGTTATCAGGTTGTGAGCCCCCCCCCCCCCCGGCTTTGGAGCCTTTGACTTTAACTCAAACATCGCGTACCTACCTTTCTCCTTTGTCTCTTGCCTTAAGCTTTGATAAGACCTTACCTGCTGTCTTGTCGTAGCCCGCTTTGTTGTGCGCAATTATATCCCAACAGGTGCAACGCGTCCAATGCGAATTATTGGGGATTTGCGAAGTGAGGTGGATACTGCTACCCCTGTTACCCTTTCGCAATCCTCACCGTAAAGCAGCTGCCCTGCCCTTCGTGGCTTTCTACGGTCAGGCTCCCGCCGTGGGCCACGACGAGGGACTGTGCTATCGTCAGCCCGATGCCCGCGCCGCCCAGCTCGCGACTCCGGCTCTGCTCCGCGCGATAGAAGCGCTCAAAGACCAGCGGGAGCTCGTCGGCGAGAATCCCCACGCCGTTGTCTTTGACCTGCACCACGCCGCTGTCCGGCTCATCCATCACTGCAAGCTGGATACTGCCTCCCTCCGGCGTGTACTTTATCGCATTGGAGAGCAGGTTATGCAGGATCTGCTGCATGCGATCTTTGTCGGCAACAACCAGGGAGGGCTCCCCTTTTACCGCAAGCTGCTGGTGCTTCTTGCTGGCCTCCGCACGCAGGTTCTCTGCAACCGTGTGGGCGCTCTCCTGCAGGTCGATGCGCGTTTTGCTTAAGACCAGGCCCTCACTCTCGATTCTTGCCAGCATTTCCAGCTCGGCTACCAGTGCACCGAGACGCTGTATCTCATCATGGCAACCCTGCAAACGCTCCGGCGTAAGCTCCCACAGGCCCTCCACCATAGCTTCCAGATGAGCACCCACTGCCGCGAGCGGCGTGCGCAGTTCGTGCGCTATATCCGCGGTCATGCGTTTGCGCAGCTGCTCCTGCTCTGAAAGCGCGCGCGCGAGGTCGTTGATGGCACCGCCGAGGTCGTCGAGTTCCCGCGTATTGGTTGTGCGCTCGAACCGCACGTCGTAGTTGCCCCGCGCAATCTGCTGCGCCAGCGAGGCGGTCTCGGCAACGGGACGGGCAATCCTCCGCGCCAGCACGTACCCCACCACGACGGCCAGCACACTCGCAAAAATCGCGATACTCACGAGGATGGTGTTGAGGGCGCTGATAAATGTGAAGTCGTTCTCGCTCAGAAAATACGGACCATACGAGGTGACGGAGGCAAAGCCCACCATTTGGCCGTTGTGGCTTATCTCAGAGCCCCACTCGCTGAATACCCCGGCCTGGCCGTAGGATTCCATGCGCGCCGAGATGTCGTCCATGATTTGTCCGCAGAGGGTCATGTCATGGCTTTCGGCATCCCATACAACATCTCCCTCGGCGTCGGAGAGCCTGAGGATGTACCCGTCGTACAAGGCCTGCATGCCCACGGCATGCACATAGTCGGAGTTCCAGCTTTGCGTGGACGCATCGTATTGATTGCCCAGATCGGCGATGATGTTCTCACTGCGTGTCAGTTCCAACTCGGTAAGGTATTTCTCAAACTCGCGATTGACAAACCAGTTGGAGAAAAAGCCTATCAACGCAATGGTGAGCAGCAATATCAGCAGAATCGACAATGAGAGTTGTGTGCGGAGGCTTTTCATCGTCCGTCACCCGCGAACTTATAGCCCAGGCCGGCAACGGTCAGCACGTACACGGGGTTTTTGGGATCGTCTTCCAGCTTCTTTCTGATGTTTTTGACGTGGCTGTCGATGGCTCGGTCAAAGCCGTCAAAATCGTCGTCCAGTGCCACGCGGATGAGTGCCTCACGGGAGAAGACCTTGCCGGGATAGGTGATGAGCGCGGCGAGTATCTTGAGCTCGCTGGGCGTGAGCGCTACGGCGGTGCCGTTCTTGCATACCTCTCCCCTGTTAAAATCGACGACCAAGTCACCGTCTCGCCATGAGCTCCGCACGGTGAGCGGCACCAGGTCGCTCTCGCTGCGGCGCAACACAGCCTCTACACGCGCGGACAGTTCCTTGAGGCTGAAGGGCTTGGTGAGGTAGTCGTCCGCGCCGAGCCTGAGCCCCTCGACCATCGCGTCCTCGCCTGATTTTGCGGTGAGCATGATAACCGGAACCCGGGATTTTCTGCGGATGGCCGTGCAGACCTCCTCACCCGAAAGGCCGGGCAGCATCAAGTCGAGGAGCACGAGCGAGATATTCTCCCGGTCAAAGATCTCCAGGGCTCTTGGCCCGTTCTCCGCGGAAAACACCGTGAAACCCTGGCTCTCAAACAGAGCGCAGAGCACCTCCACAATCTTTGGCTCATCGTCCACCACGAGGATGGTTTTGCTGCTTCTCAGCATGCTGCTCCCTCTCTCCGTAGTCTTCTGCCCACGCACACGTGTACTGGCACTGCCCTACGGAATCCTCTTCCCTGCAGGGTTCTGTCAGCGCGTTGGCTTGAACCGCTTCAGCCGCAGCGCGTTTGTCAGGACCGAGACCGAGCTGAAGCTCATGGCAGCCGCCGCGAATATCGGGTTGAGCAGGGGCCCGCCCCACAGCAGATAGAGCATGCCCGCCGCTATGGGGATACCCACGACGTTGTAGCCAAAGGCCCAGAAGAGGTTCTGTTTGATGTTGCGTATGACCCGCTTGGAGAGCTGGATTGCGGTGGGCACATCCCTCAGGTCGCTCCGCATGAGGACGATGTCCGCGCTCTCCATGGCCACGTCCGTGCCGGAGCCGATGGCAATGCCGATGTCTGCCTGCGCGAGCGCGGGCGCGTCGTTGATGCCGTCCCCCACCATCGCTGTCTTGCGGCCTTCGCTTTGCAGCTTCTTGACCTCACCCACCTTGTCCTGGGGCAACACCTCGGCGAGCACGCGGTCGATACCCACCTGCCGGGCAATGGCAGCAGCGGTTTTCTTATTGTCGCCGGTAATCATCGCCACCTCAATGCCCATCCTGTGCAGGCTTGCAACAGCCTCCTTGCTGGAATCCTTCATCACGTCAGCCACGGCTACGATACCGGCCAGCGTACCGTCCAGGGCCACATACATCGGCGTCTTACCCTCGCCCGCCAGTCTGTCGGACTCGGCTTCGAGCGTTGCGAGAGACACACCGCGCTCATCCATCAGCGTGCGGTTCCCCGCCAGGATGTTCCGCCCGCCGATCTGCGCCTCAATACCGCGCCCCGTGAGGGAGTTGAAGCTGTCAAGCTTCAGCAATTTCAGGCCTCTCTCCTGCGCCTGCGCCACAATTGCCTGGCCCAGTGGATGCTCCGACCCCTTCTCGGCCGAGGCCGTAATCTGCAGGAGATCGTCGGCGGATGAACCTTCGAGCAGCACAACATCCACAGATGTTGGTGCATCCTCGACTATCAGGAGGTCGGTCACTCTTGGCACATCCTCAGCTGTCACAAGGTCTGTGACCCTTGGCTTGCCCTCAGTAATGGTGCCCGTCTTATCAAACACGATGGTCTGGATCTGATGCGCGGTTTCCAGCGCCTCGCCGCCCTTGATGAGTATGCCGTTTTCCGCCCCCTTGCCGGTGCCCACCATGATGGCCGTAGGCGTAGCCAGACCCAGCGCACAGGGACAGGCGATAACGAGTACGGAGATGAAGATAGTGAGGGCAAACTGGAGGTCGCCGCCGGTGCCAAAGAACCACGCGATGCCGGCCACGAGCGCAATGAGACAGACAACCGGCACGAATACGCCGGAAACCTTGTCGGCCAGCGCTGCTATGGGAGCCTTGCTGCCCTGCGCGTCCTCCACCAGCTTGATGATGTGCGCCAAAGCCGTGTCCGCTCCGATTCTATCCGCGCGAAATTGGATGGTGCCCGTTGTGTTGATCGTTGCCGCGTAGACGGGGCTGCCCGCCTGCTTATCTACCGGCATACTCTCGCCGGTGAGCATGGATTCATCCAGGGAGGTATGCCCCTCGACAACCGTGCCGTCCACGGGAATGTTGGCACCGGGCTTTACCACGATAATATCGCCGATTTCCACCTCTTCCACGGGGATTTCCTTTTCCACGCCACCTTGCAGGATAATCGCTGTTTTAGGCGCAAGCCCCATCAGTTTCTTGATGGCCTCACTCGTTTTGCCCTTTGACACCGCCTCCAGCGACTTGCCCAGCAGGATAAGGGTGATGATCACACCCGCTGTTTCAAAGTAGAGCGATTCCACCGCCATGAAATCGCCCTGCGTAATCTGCCAGGTGTTGTACAGGCTGTACAAGACGGCGGCGCTGGTGCCGATAGCAATGAGGCTGTCCATGTTGGGGCTGAGCCGCGCGAGCGCCTTGAAGCCCACGGTATAGAAGCGATATCCCACGCCGATAACCGGGATGACCAATGCCAATTCCAGCAGCGCGTATACCAGTGGATAGTTCATCGGATCCAGCCCACTCGGATAGGGCAGCTGGATTCCGTACTGCGTCAGCATCGGCACCATGGCGATGTAGAGCAGCGGCAGCGAGAAGGCGGCGGAGACGATGAACTTTGTCCAGAGCGTCTTGATTTCCTTCTGCTTGCGTGCCCTGTCCTCATCGGCGGCGTCCACCTTGTTAATCTCCAGCGCCTGATATCCGGCCTTCTCTATCGCCTCCCTGATAGCGGTAAGGCGGACCTGCTCCGGGTGATAAGTAACCGTGGCCTTTTCGGTGGCGAGGTTAACCGATGCGCTTTCTACGCCCTCCAGCCTTTGTATGACTTTTTCCACACGCTGGGAGCAGGCCGCGCAGGTCATGCCGCCGATAGGGATGGTGACGCTCTGGCTGCTGGTTTTCTCCACAACCATCTCCTCTACTAACTTCGTTTCCAGTTGGCAAACACCCTTGTGGATTCCGATAAGAAGTCGTAGGAGAGCGTGATGGCCTCATCCGTCACGGTTTTGTCCTCGGCAAAAATCGGCCAGGGGTTGCAGCCGTTTGACTGTACCTCGACCTCACTTGTCTTAAAGCGGTTGCCGCAGTTCTGACAGACCAACACGTCTCCTTCCTGTTCATAGTAGCCCCTGCCAGAATCGTAGCACACCTCGCAGGTGTTGAAGGCCGTGCGGATGGTTCCGTCCGGCGCCGTTACCGCCAGTACCTCCATGGTCGTGCCATCTATCACGACCGGGTAGAACGTAGCGGTGCTGGAAACGGCCGCAACAGGGATGGTGAGAAACTCACCTGCTTTGATTTCCTGCGCGCTGTTTGGCTCTGCGCCGCTGGTGCTGGCAGCACCGGAAGCAGTGGTGTTTGCTGTGCCGCTGGCTCTTTCTGAGGCATTGGTGTCTGCTGTGCTGGTGGTGTTTGCCGTTGCGTTGCTGTTCGTGCCGCTCGCACAGCCCGCCAGCACAGCTGCCAACAATAGCAAGGCCAGCGCTCCGATGAGGACAGACCACTTGACGGTATTTCGTGTATGTGTTGCTTGTGTCCGCATGAAAACCTCTTTCTGAATCCTGGTTCCGATTCCTAGTCCTGATTGTTGCGCGGGGTGATGGTGGTGTCGCGCGTGGTATCGTCACTCGTTCTCTTATCCTTGCCCCACAGGAAGAACATCGCAGCCGCGATGCCGACTACCGGTAGTATGCAGTGCCAGTGGCTTACTAAGAATTCCATGGTAACGCTCTCCTCTCTCGCTTCTGTTAAGGGCTTCGCTGCTCGTGGTCATTGTCTTACCCGTCCGCTGCCGAACCGGCCTCTGACACGGCGATATTTCCTCTGATCATGCCCATCCAGCAGGTATACGATATGTTCCCGGCTTTTACCGGGGTAAACTCGATGACGTTCTCGCCGGTCGTGAAGGTGTGCTCAATGCCGTATTCCTGAATGATCATCCGGTTGTTGCAGCCGTTGATGCTTCCTTCCGGCGCGTCGATGACCCACTGCACCGGCGTGCCCGCGGCAACAGAAATATCCGGATACCGGCCGGGTGCCAGGCTGCTGTTGACCAGTTGCGTGCCGTCCACCAGGGTAACGCTGTTTTCGGCGGGGCTGTTTTCGGCGGCTCCGTTGCCAGCGGAGCTGGAGGCCGCGATACTGCCGCGCACGGCAGAGCGCCCACTGTCCGCGAGCACGCCCGCACCCCACAGGTTCCACGATGCCAGCACAATGACCGCGACGCCCACGGCGGCAAGCGTTGCCAGGCTGCGGTACAGAGGCTTCTCAAAGGAGAGGCTTGACACCACGCCAATCGCACCAAGCGCGAGAATTGCCGGCAACAGCAGCGTGGGAGGTATCAGCCCCGACAGGCTTGCACCCTGTGAGAACATCGCCAGCCCCAACACCACAACCAGCACGGCGCCCACGCGCGTCGCGGTCTGCGCGAACCTCTGACCCAGGGCCGAAACAAGGGAGCCGAGGCCGAGCATCAACGGCACGGTGCCCAGACTGAACAGGAACATCGAGAGCGCGCCCACCAAGGGGCTCCCCGACGCCAGCGCCACTATCTGCATGGACTGGAGGGGGCCACAGGGCATGAGCCCGTTGAGCAGTCCCACAAAAAACGGGCTCTTGCTTCTCACGGACGAATCGCCGGCCTTATCCGTCAGGATTTTTGGCATCCTCAGGCTGAACCTGCGAAGCCACGGGAAGAGCCCCAGCATATTGATGCCCATGACCACCATGACCACGCCGGCCAGGAGTTTGAGCACACCCTGCAGCAGGGTGGGGAGCCCCGCGCCTGAGCCGCCGCTGAGCAGCAGGCCCGCGAACCCCAGGACAAAGCCAACGGCGGTGTAAGAGGCCACGCGCCCGAGATTGTACAGCAGGGCCGGTACAAGCGTGATGGACAGGCTCCTTTTGTCGAACGGCTCTATGCCACGCGGAATACATTGAGAAAGATTGATGCCACCGCACATCGCGATGCAGTGCACGGAGGTAAGCAAGCCGATGACAAACAGCATCCCATACCCCATTTCGGGGTCAGCCAGTTGGCCTGGCACCAACAGGTTCAGGACGCCGAAGTGCTGCAGAAGCATGAAAAGGCTCACGATGATGACCAGCGTCGCGATCACGCGGCTTGTGTTGGGCAGTCGCCGGTTGGATCCCTCTCCCGCGTTTTCTGGCAGCACTCGATAATCCAGGGATTCGATAATCCTAACGATACGCTGTAAGGAAATGGCGTTGGCATCGTAGGCCACTACCGCTGTGCCCGCAGTGTAGCTGACCTCAGCTCTCTTGACACCAGCGGTGCTCTGCAGTTTCTGCCCTATTCTCTTCTGGCAGTTTACGCAGGTCATCCCGTCAATGCGCAGGCGCTGGGTGGTCACGCCGGATTCCATAAAGCGGTGCACTCCTTTCGCGGTAGTAATTTCAAACTCCAGTGTAGCGTTTGGATTTGTAGAAAGTATGTGCACTTCAAAGCTTTTTCTGTGGCAAGACGAGTTTGCTGATTGCCTCTATACTTACACCATGCTCACTTCCAAGAAGAATTGTGACGCAAACGCCGGTTACGACCCACTAAAGAGGACATCATGAGACAATGTATGGATTCGGAGAACCTCCACCGCAGGCTCAGAAAAATAATCGGCCAGGTGCAGGCCATCGACCGCATGGTGGAAGAAGACGTGCCCTGCGAGGATGTCCTCATGCAGATAAACGCCGCAAAGTCCGCTCTGCACAAGTGTGGACAGGTCGTGTTGGAGGGTCATCTCAACCACTGCGTAAGAGACGGCATCGAGCACGGCGAGGCCGACAAGACCGTCAAGAGCTTTGCCAAAGCCGTCGAGCGCTTCTCGAATATGAGTTAGGGAGCGCAGAGACAATAAACAACTCTATAGGAATGCAAGAAATACTTCTGAAAACTCTTTTTGCTCCTCATATACCCATACCCCTATATGTATAATAGATGCTTGGCCTTAGCTTGGCCTTGTCAGGTGGCAATCTTTGCAGAGGAGATGGTGATACGTGAAGAAGCTGATGGAAAGACTCGAGAAGCTCCTTGCCTGGGGCGGCGTTAAAAGGGATATCGCGTTTCTGGTACTCTCTGCTCTTTCGTTGGTGTTGAGCTTCTTCCTTCCGGACATACTCCCCTTTAATCCCGCGTGGATTGCCATTGTCCTCTGTGGCCTGCCCATCATACTCCAAGCCCTCATAGGCCTCATCACCGAGTTTGACATCAAGGCCGACGTGCTCGTGTCGCTTGCTCTCATTGCCGCCGTCATCATTGGAGAGGATTTTGCCGCGGGCGAGGTGGCGGTCATCATGCAGCTGGGCGCGCTCCTTGAAGAAGTCACCGTTGCCAGAGCCCGCGCTGGCATTGAGAGGCTGGTGGCGCTGAGCCCTCGCACGGCACGCATACTCCAAGACGGGCAGGAGACGGTCGTTCCTGCCGAGCGTGTACAGGTGGGAGACAGCGTGCGTGTCCTCCCCGGCGAGACCGTTCCCGTTGACGGCGTCATCATCGCAGGGCAAACCTCCATCGATGAGAGTGTGATGACCGGGGAATCCCTACCGGTTGACAAGGAGTGCGGCAGCAAGGTCTGCAGCGGCACCGTCAATCAGTTTGGTGCCTTTACCATGAAGGCCGAGCACGTCGGCCAGGACAGCTCGCTGCAGCGCATGATTGCCCTCGTACAGTCCGCCGATGCCGGTAAGGCAAAGATCGTGCGTCTGGCCGACCGCTGGGCAACCTGGATCGTGGTCATCGCCCTTGTGTCTGCCGGACTTACCTGGCTCGTTTCGGGTGAGGCAATCCGCGCCGTGACCATCCTCGTGGTGTTCTGCCCCTGCGCCCTGGTACTGGCAACCCCCACCGCCATTGTAGCGGCCATCGGCAATGCCACGCGGTTTGGCATACTGGTGCGCCAGGGTGACGCCCTCGAACGGCTCGCCGGGGTACACAGGATATGCTTTGATAAGACGGGCACACTCACGCAGGGCAGGCCCGAAGTGGTGGCGGTGAAATCCTTTGGAATGGCCACAAGTTTTGAGCTCTACGACTTGGTTGCCTCGGCTGAATCCCTGAGCGAACACCCGCTTGGTAAGGCGGTAGTGCGAGGCTGGCATGCCGCCGTGGATGAGGCAGTTGAGCGGGAAGCGGCTGGGCGGGCGACTCTCAAGGGGAAGCGAGAGGCAGTTGAACGAGAAGCACGTGAGCGGGAGGCCTTCAAATGGAAGGCAGCAGGGGCACCGACTGAGTTCTCAATGCTGCCCGGGCGGGGCATCCGCGCGCGCGTGGAAGGCAGGGCAGTACTGGCTGGCAACCTTGCGATGATGCACGAGGCACACATCCTGCTTTCCGATGCCGCCAAGACGTGCGAAAGCGCTTACTTTGAGCAGGGCTGCACGCTCATCTACGTGGCTGTTGACGGGGAGCTGGCCGGATGTATTGCGCTGGCAGACACGCTCAGGCCAACTGCCGGGAGTACCGTGCGTGCCCTCAGGACGCTTGGCATCGAGCCCGTCCTGCTCACCGGAGACAGCAGCGAGGCCGCGTACCATATCGCCTCCGAGCTGGGCATTGACGAGGTACAGGCGGGATGCCTGCCGGAAAGCAAGCTCAACACGATACGACAGTTTGAACAGGAGGGGAGCCCCGTGTGTATGGTTGGCGACGGCATCAACGATGCTCCCGCCCTCAAGCAGGCAACCGTGGGTATCGCGCTCGGCGGCGTGGGGAGCGACATCGCCGTAGACGCGGCGGACATCGCCCTTGTCAAAGACGATCTGGCAGCACTCCCACACCTTATTGCGCTGTCAAAGCGCATGATGGCAACCATCAAGCTCAACATGGGCTTTTCGATGGCCTTGAACTTTGCCGCGATTGTGTTGGCGATGGTGGCGGTGCTTGACCCTGTTACCGGAGCGCTCGTACACAACGTGGGCTCGGTCGTCGTCATAGGCAACTCTGCCCTCCTGCTCCGCTGGAAGAGCAGATCCCGGGACTGATTCAAGCTTTGAGGGGGACGGGGCAACTGTCCCACTTTGGCAGTACACAATGTGCCCACTCAACAGGATTCTTTGCCAAAGTGGGACAC
>JAIRZP010000136.1 GCA_031267175.1 Coriobacteriales bacterium
CGGGCATTACGCTCACGCTGGGCAAGGGTAGCCGCTCAGGGGAGGTGGCCCGGGCCTGTGCCGCAACCGGCAGTGTTTATCTGGTAGCGGTGGGAGGCGCGGCGGCCTATCTCGGCGGATTCGTGGCGCAGAGCAGGCTCATAGCCTGGGAAGACCTGGGCACCGAGGCGCTCCGCTGTCTGACCCTCACGGGCTTGCCCGCGTATGTCGGTATCGACAGCAGGGGAAAAACGCTGGATCACTTCAGCACGGCACAGCAGGCCAGCATATTGCCGGATCGCCTCGGTACACCATCGCAGGCCAGCACACCAGCAGCACACTTCAGCCCAACAGCGGCACACGGCACATCGCACAGCATCACACCAGAGCGGAGGATCACCTGATGAGAGCAGTCTTGATCTCTTTTGAGGGAGGGGAGGGCGTGGGCAAGTCCACACAGATCCGTCTTTTGGCAGCCCGGCTTGTCCAGGCAGGCTACGAGGTCTGCTGTCTGCGTGAGCCGGGTGGCACCGCCATCGGTGAGCAGATACGGCACATCCTCCTCGATACCGCCAACACGGGCATGGCTCCTACCACAGAACTGCTGCTCTATGAGGCTGCCCGTGCCCAGCTGGTACACGAGATAATCAGACCGGCCCTTGACGCCGGCAAGGTCGTGCTCGTGGACCGCTTTACCGACTCAACCCTTGCCTATCAGGCCTTTGCCCGCGGCCTTGACGCGGAACTGGTCAAAACCGCCAATGCCTTGGGCTCCGAGGGCCTTACTCCCGTAAGGACGGTCCTGCTCGACCAGGATATGGAGACCGGGCTTGAAAAGGCCACGCAGGAGGGCGCGGATCGTCTGGAAGCAGAGGGCAGGGCGTTTCACCAAAAGGTTCACGATGGCTTTGAGCAGTTGCTGCGAGAGAACCCCGGGCGCATGGTAAGGGTTGCCTGCCAGGAGAGCAAGATCGACACGCATGCCCTGGTGTTTGCCGCCGTGGCCGACCTGTTTAATGAGCAGGCCGGACAGCCCTTTGCTATCACCGAGCAGATGCTGCAGGACATCAAGGACACCAAATAGTGCCGCATGACCAGCCCATAGACCCACCCTTCAACGACCTGACCGGCCAGGACAGGGTTGCTCAATTTCTCACGGCTGTTATCAGGAGCGGCACACCGGCGCACGCCTACCTCTTTGCCGGGCCACTCGGTTCAGGCAAAACGGAGGCAACCCGGGCCTTTGCGCAAGCGCTGCTCTGCGAGCAGGGGGGTGGCGATGCCTGCGACACCTGCCTCAGGGTAGCCCACGCCACCCATCCGGATTTTCATATTGTTCCTCCCCTTGGCGCAGCCGGGTATCTGGCGGAGCAGATACAGGAGATAATCGCCTCGGCGCAGAAGGCCCCCGTGCGGGCTCATCGCAAGGTCTATCTGCTCACGCGCGGCGACCTGCTCTCGGGCCATGCGGCAAACGCCCTGCTCAAGACCCTGGAAGAACCGCCCACAGACACCGTTTTTGTACTCATGGCGCGCAACCGCGATGCCGTTTTGGAGACCCTCGTGTCGCGCTGTCAGGTGCTGCCCTTCAGGCGTATTCCCGAGGATGAGGCCATTGCGCTGGTCGTAGCAAAAACGGGAGCCGCTCCCGAGGATGCCCGTATTGCGCTGGCCGCGACGGGAGGGTCGGTGTTTTACGCCGAGCAGTTCACGCGCTCAGAGGAGCGGCGAAACCTGCGCATTGCCACACTGGAAGTGCTGGAACAGCTCGTACACGCCGACGACGCCAGCGTGCTCGACAGCGCCAAACTCCTTATCGTCAAGATGAGGGCCCCGCTCGACGTGGTCAAGATGGAGCAACAGCGACAGTTGGAGCAAAGCCGCGACTTTCTCTCCGCGGGCAATCTGAGCCGTTTGGAGACCCAGCTGAGGCGCGAGCTCACGAGCAGAGAGCGAGAAACCATTGGCGAGATCCTGGACGTGAGCAGCGCTTGGATACGGGACCTCATGGTACTCCAGATGCCAATGAGCTCCGAGCGCCCCGTTAATGTGGACTTTCTCACCAACATAAAAAAGCTGGCGGAACATATGCCCCTGGACAGCTGTGTGAGGGCTCTGGACGCGGTGAGCGAGGCCAGGCGACAAATCCAGTATAATGTGAGTTTGCAATTGGCACTGGAAGTGATGCTCTTTTCCCTGCGCAAAGAATTAACAGATACAAGGGGGCCTGCCCCCAGTGAGTGAGATAGTGCAATGCCACAGGTAGTTTCCGTTACGTTTAAATATGGTTCTAAACCGCTCTGGTTTGACCCCAGGGGTCAGGAATACCAAGCCGGCGAGCAGGTGCTGGTAGAAACAGAGCGCGGCCGCGAAGTGGGTACCATCGAGGACCCTGCCATCGAGGCCACCGACAGACAGATAAAAAAGCTCAAGAGCCCGCTCAAACCGGTCATCCGTGCGCTCAACGACCTCGACTTTGACCACCTCCAGGCCCTGAAGGACAAGGGAGCTCTGGCCATGCCCATCTTCAGAGAAAAGGTGGAGGAGTACGGGCTGGACATCAAGCCGGTAGAGGTGCTGTATCTGTTCAGTGGCGAGAGGGCCACCTTCTACTTTTCCAGCGAGGAACGCATCGACTTCAGGGATCTGGTGCGCGACCTGGCCCAGCAGTTTCATATACGCGTTGACATGCGGCAGATCGGGGCGCGCGACGAGGCCAGAGAGATGGGCGGCCTTGCGCACTGCGGCGAGGAGTTCTGCTGCACGCGCTTTGGGAGCGGATTCCAACCGGTGTCCATCCGCATGGCCAAAGAGCAGGACCTTCCGCTCAACCCCCTCAAGATCTCGGGTGCCTGTGGGCGCCTGATGTGCTGTCTGCGCTACGAATACGAGGCCTACAAGGACTTCAAAAAGCGGGCACCCAAAAAGGGCACCGCCGTGGACACGCCCCTGGGCGAGGCCGTCATCATCGGCTATAACACGCCCCGCGAGACCATGGAACTCAAGCTGGAGGATGGCAAGAAGCTGGCCGTGCCACTGGCGGAGATGGAGTGCGAAAAGGGCAGGGATGGCTGCATGCGTTGCAGCGTTAACCACGATACCATCGAACGCTGTGCAACGCGCAGCATGCTCATATCTCTGGGTTCGTTGGAACAGCGCCTGGACGGTTCGTTTGACTCTGATGCGGGAGAGAGCAACGGGGACCGTGCGATAACTACAAGCGGCGGAGAGCGCAGACGCAGACGTCGCGGCCAAAAAGACGGTGAGGAGGCAGCGTCTCCTGCAGGCACCGCGCGTGCCGCACGCACTGCCCGCGATGCTGGCGGACCGCGCGACAAACGCGATAAGCGGGAGAAACGCGCAAGCCGGGGAGCCCGCACCGCTCGCGAGGACAAAGACCAGGCCAAGGATCAGGTCGTCGTAAAGACGAGTTCGGAAGGCACGCGTCGGCGTCGTCGCAGAAGCTCCGGTGCCGACGCTGACACGGGAACCGGAGCCGGCAGGCAGGATACCCCCGTCCTGAGAGGCACCCCTGAGCAGTCCCCTGGCAGGACTCTGAGGAGAGGTAGAGGCTCGGCAGTTTCCAGCTCCGGAGCAAACGCACGGCACCAGGACGCAGACGCTGCCAGCAAAGGAACTTCCACGCAGGGAGACAGGCCTCGCCCCGGTCAGCGGTCTTCCGGACTCCGCAAGCCGCGCAACCGTAGCTATGAAGAGCGACACGCAGCCCAGGAAGGCCGCACCGCTCCCGAAGGCCGCAGCGCTCCCGAGAAGCAGGCAGACCACAACGCAGCGCAGCAGGCAGGCGATAATCAGGCTGGCTCTACCCCAATCGGCCATAATCAGGCAGGCGCTTCTGCTCCCGACACGCCCCAGGGCGATGGACGCCGCAGGCGCAGCGGCACCTCCCCCTCCACCAGCTCAGATGAGTAGTCAGACACACGATGCTTGAAGAACCGCTTCTCACCGACCTCTATCAGTTCACCATGGCCCAGGCTGCCTGGCAAAGCGGCAAGGACCGGGTGGAGGCGAGTTTCTATACCCACTTTCGCACGAAC
>JAIRZP010000149.1 GCA_031267175.1 Coriobacteriales bacterium
TGGCGAGAAACCGTAGGTGCGGGTGAAGCTGCCACTGGGAAGCGAGCCCTCTGCGTAATTGAAGGGCTCTTTGGGATCCCCAATGCGCATCTGCTCGATATAGACAGGGATTATCTCAACCCCATCTGTGATAACAAGATCGTTGAAGGTGACGACTACGCCATAACGATCCTCAGAAAATACATACCGCATGAAAACCTCCGCTTAACTAATGGGCACTGCTCCCCAATTATACAGAATCAGCGCGTCACTGATGCGGCCCAATGAATCCGTCTACGTTATCAAGTGTGTTCGCTCGTATTGGGAAACTTTTATCGGTAGCTTTCCTCCCAACCAAGAGTAGGGAGATTCTGTGTTTTCTGTTGCTTTTGTCAAAAACGTACAGGAGAATATGGTAAAGTAACAAAGAGCAGGAAGCGCAGGTTCTGCCTGAACCGAACCGTACGAAACGCCAACCTGCGACAAGATGTATACTAAGCGGGTGTTACATCACAGAGTAAAGAACGAACAGGAACAGGAGGAACACGATGTTTGAAGTAAAGCAACAGACCCCAGAATCAGGGGGGGGGGGGGGCTCATAACCTTATAGCGAGCCACCCTGCCTCTCACGGTGAGGGCACGCATCACAACAGTACGCATTACAACAAAGAGGATGCCGCGAGCCACACGGCTGCGGTATTTTTGCGTTCTGGAGAGGGTACACAGCAAGGCTTCACCCTCGTCGAAATCATCGTCGTCATCGTCATACTCGGCATTCTCGCCGCCATAGCGATACCGGCACTTACCGGCTACATCGCCAGGGCGCAGGACAAGGAGTGGGAGATGAAGGCTCGAGACGTTAACATTGCTGCACAAGCTATCTTAGACGAGGCCTACGCCAAGGGGGAGTTGGATTCGACTGCTGCCAAGAACTATGTGGAGAATGGCACAGCAAACTTCACATCAGGTGCGAACACGAAAGTATTTTCGCTTCCGAGTCTGTCGGCCGCCGCATTAGGAGAAGAAAACCGGTACCTCCTTCCAAGCCGGACTTCCGCTCTATTGGGCGAGGAATTTCCCGCAGATATAACCGGTGAAGGTTATTGGAACCTCATGCTCGTGGGTTCATCGGATTCCACGGCCCTCACTGCCGACGGGTTTTGGTGTGGGTTTGCTCCCGATGGCGCAAATACCGGAGCCCTAAACATTATCATTACCTATAAGGTCAGCCTCCTGCAAAACGTTGGCACCGATATCGACTTATGGAACGAATTTAGAACTTCCAGCTACGACCCAGACGCTGGCTGGCACATCTATCGTACGATTACGACTTGATTTTCTTCTGCTTGGCCTAAAGGATTAGTCAGCCTCGGGCATCTTTGGCCGTTCTCAAGCCGCCTATCTGCCGTTCCCTGTCAACAGGCACGGTGTTACCGCCCTATGTTCCGCAAGAACTCCTCCACACTCGCCTCTACCGCTTCTACATTTGCCTCAAACACCTCGCCGAAGCGCTGCTCTTTGCCCTCCAGCTCGGCCATGCGGGGCGGCACCTCGCCGGCGTATTCGTAGTGTGCGGCGATATACCGGATGAGGGCAAAGCCGTCGAGGCCCGCCAACTCGCTTGGCAGCGGCTCTCCTGCCTGGATGCCCACAAGCCCGCGGCACACATCGGCCCCGAACTTGCTCCAGTGCGCGGTGGCCGCCAGCAGCACGGGGTTGGGCCCACGAAGCCGCTCGGCCACCGCGTAACCTACGGCGGTATGCGGGTCGAGCAGATAGTGATGGGTGGCGTACACCTCACGAATAGTGTCGAGCGACTCATCCACGCTCACCCAGTCGGCACTGAAACGCTCACGCAGCGCGGCAAAGGTCGGCCTGCTCACCGTAAAGCGCTGCTCTTCATGCAGCGCCCGCATCCACGTGCGGATTTCCTCGGCATTGCGGCCGTTGAGCTCAAAGAGCTGGCGCTCCAGGTTGCTGGACACCAGGATGTCCATGGAGGGCGAAGGAGTCGTCACAAATTCACGCTCCCGGATGTCGTAGATGCCGGTGTTGATGAAGTCGGCCAGCACGCGGTTGGTGTTGGAGGCGCAGAGCAGGCGCTCAATGGGCGTACCACATTCGGCGGCATACCAGGCGGCCAGAATGTTGCCAAAGTTGCCTGTGGGCACGCACACATCGATAGGCTCGCCCGCCGCTATGGCACCGGAGGCCACCATCTGGGCGTAGGCGTTGACATAATAGACCACCTGCGGGAGCAGTCTTCCCCAGTTGATGGAGTTGGCGCTGGAGAGGCGCAGGTGGTGGTCGCGGGCGAGCTGCTCGGCAAAGGCGGCGTCGCCAAAGGCCTGCTTGACCGCGGTCTGACAGGTGTCAAAGTTGCCACGCAGGCCATACACGCACACATTGCTCCCCTGCGTCGTGAGCATCTGCGCCTGCTGCAGGCTGCTGACACCCTCATAGGGGTAATACACGGTGATGCTGGTGTGTTCCCGATCCGCAAAGCCTTCAAGCGCGGCCTTGCCGGTGTCGCCGGAGGTTGCTACGAGGATGAGAAAATCCTCCTTGGCCTCCGGAGCGTCCGCCGCACGAAGCGCGCTCAGAGACGCCGAGAAGAACCGCGGCATGCACTGCAGGGCCATGTCCTTGAAAGCCAGGGTCGGGCCATGAAAGAGCTCCAGAATGTGGGTGGTGGCATCCAGGCTACGCACCGGGGCAATTGCTGGCGTGTCAAAGTTGGTGGCATAGGCGGCTTCCATACACGCGTCGATGGTCTGGGAGGGCAGGTCTACGCCAAAGGCCCTGAAAATCGCCGTCGCTCCCTGTGCATACGGCTTACGCGCAAATTCGAGGATGGTGTCGAGTGGCAGGCGCGGTAGCACCTTGGGCACAAAAAGGCCGCCACCGGAGGCAATGCCCCTGATGATGGCCTGCGTGAACGTCGTGCGCCCATCCGTGGCACCACGGGTGTCGATATAGGTGTTGGTATACGCCATACTCAATCCACACTGCTCCAAAGCTATCTACGCGCGCGGCTCACTTCAATCAAGCCGAGCCTT
>JAIRZP010000226.1 GCA_031267175.1 Coriobacteriales bacterium
GTGGTGGGGGCGGGCCCTGCCGGTATGCAGGCGGCGCTCACCGCTGCCGAGCGCGGGCACAAGGTCACGCTCGCCGAGGCGTCAGACCACCTGGGCGGCAACCTCATCAAGGCCGCCGACGTCAAGGTCAAAGCAGGGTTCAGGAAGTATATCGACTGGATTATCCCCCGGGTGGAGAAGAGCGCCACGGTTGCGCTTAACACCACAGTAGACGCAGCCTATGTGGCAAAGCTGGCTCCCGACGTGCTCATCCTGGCTGCTGGTACTCGCGATGTCGTGCCCCCGATACCCGGGGTGGATAAGCCTCACGTCCACCTTGCCTGGCAGGCCGACAACGGTTCCGTGCCGGTGGGCAGCGAGGTCGTCATCATCGGGGCCGGCCTCGTGGGAACCGAGTCGGGCATGCAGCTCGCCGAGGAGGGCAAGAAGGTCACCATCGTGGAGATGCTGCCCCCGGGCCCCGTTGCGGCAGCCAAGGGCATGCTGGGCGCGCCGGCTGACAAGCGGGCAAAGGACGCCGGTGTCCGCTTCCTCTTTGAGACCTGCGTCGATGCCATCGAGGACGGCAAGGTCATCCTACGGGATGTCAAGTCCGGCGAGCTCTCCGAGCTCAAGGCAAGCACCGTGCTGCTGGCGGCGGGTGTCTGCCCCCGTAAAGAGTTCGTGGAGGAACTGCGCCATACCATCGCCGAGGGTGATGTCTACGTCGTGGGAGACCTGCGCGGAGATGGTGGTACCATAGGCAAGGCCACCAATACGGCCTTTGAGGTGGCTGCACACATTTAATTGAACACATCGAGTAGAAGGAGCATCGCAACCATGACGGCAACCCTATTCAGCGAAGGGCGAATCGGTTCGCTCAACCTCCCCAACCGTATCGTCATGACGGCCATGGGCACGGCCCAGGCTGCCACCGACGGCAGCGTCACCGACTTGGAGGTGGCCTTCTACCGGGAGCGCGCCCGCGGTGGTGTGGGCCTCATCATCACCGAATGCATGATAGTTGACTGGGCGAGCGGCCATGGCAATCTGCATCAGACCGCCGCTACGGAAGACGCCCATATCGCCGGTCTCACCCGCCTGGCACTGGCCGTGCACGAGGAAGGAGGTAAGCTGGTAGGCCAGCTCTACCACCCCGGCAGGCAGGGATTTCTCCACGTCAACGGCACGGAGACCCAGCCGGCGCCCTCGGATATTCCCGATGCCATGACGCAGGTGCCCGTCCATGCCATGACTGTGGAGGAGATAGCGGCACTCGTGGAGAAGTTTGGCGAGGCGGCCCGGCGTCTCCAGCAGGCCGGATTCGATGGCGTGGAGATCCACGGGGCACACGGCTATCTGCTCACGAGCTTTCTCAGCCCCGCGTCTAACCTGCGCACCGACGAATACGGGGGCAACACAGAGAACCGTGCGCGTATCGTCACCGAGATTATCGCAAAGGTGCGCGAGTACTGCGGCCCGGATTTTCCCCTGCTTGTGCGCATCTCGGCCAGCGAATATCTGGAGATGGCCGGCAAGCCGGGGCAGGGCATCGATATTGACGAGGGCGTTGCCCTTGCGCGCTGCCTGGAAGCCGCTGGAGCAGACGCGCTCGACGTGAGCAGCGGCATCTACGAGACGATGAACAGCGCCTGGGAGCCCTTCTCCTACGAAGAAGGCTGGAAGAGCAGCCTCGCGGCGCGTGTTAAGGAGGCGGTTTCCGTCCCCGTCATAGGTGTCTCGGTGTACCGGCATGCCGCCTTTGCGGAGAACCTCCTCGCACAGGGCATGCTGGACTTTGTCGGCTCTGCCCGGGCGCATTTTGCCGACCCGTTCTGGTCTGCCAAGGCAAAGGCGGGTGAGATACTCTCTGTGCGCCGCTGTATCTCCTGCCTGTCGTGTATGGAGAGCCTCGTTATTGCTGACGAGACCGGTGGTCCGAGCCACTGCGCCATCAATCCGCGTACCGGGCGCGAGCTCGACGTACCTGTAGCAGACGGAGCGGGCAGAAAGGTCGTCGTCGTGGGTGCGGGCCCCGCGGGCCTGGAGGCCGCCGTAACGGCTGCCGAACGCGGCTTTGCCGTGACCCTGTTTGAGCGGGAGGACCGGATAGGCGGACAGCTCAACTATGCTGTGCAGCCTCCCGGCAAGGGAAAGATAAACTGGATGCTGGTCTACTACGCCGAACGCATCAGGGCCCTCGGCATTGATCTGCACCTGAACAGCGCTGTTACGCCTGAGGAGCTTGCTCGGATGGATGCGCACGCAGTCCTGCTTGCCGTGGGAAGCGAGCCCATCATGCCGCGGGCGATACCCGGCCTGGACGGCGACAATGTCTATGAGCCGCCCACCGTCCTCACCGGCGAGGTTGACCTCGCGGGCAAGAAGATCGTTGTCATCGGCTCCGGCATGACGGGCATCGAGACGACCCACCTGCTCGCGGAGCAGGGATGCGAACTCGCCCTCTTTGAAATGCTGCCGGACATCGGACCAGGCGTGTACTTCCAGAACCTCATGGACCTCATGCCCCGGCTCGCGGCCCATAAGGTGCAGCTGTATCCCTCGCACAAGCTGTTGAGCATTGAGGGCAACCGGGCGGCCTTTGAGAAGGAGGACGGCAGCCGCTTTGAGGCTGAGGCGGAGGCTTTCGTGGTCTCGCTGGGCACGCGGCCGCTCTCTGCCTACGTCGCGGAGGTGCAGGAGCTTATTCCTGGTGCGGTGGCCATCGGTGACAGCAGCAAACCGGGACGCATCCGGGATGCCACCCGTACCGGCTGGGAGGCAGCGGTAGCCTTATAATTCCTCGTATGCGGCAGCTACGGCAGAGCCCTACAGGATTGCGACAGTGCGAGGAAAGGAGTGCAAAGGCTCATGCTCACCAAGAAGCAGAACTTTCTGGAGACGATCCGGGGAGGCAGCCCCGACCGGTTTGTCAAGCAGTATGAGCCCTTCTGTCTGGGATTTGCCACGGATCCCCTGCTCGTCATGAGCGGTCCTCCCGAGCCGGGCGTACCGTACCAGGATGGCTGGGGCGTCTGGCAGGTGTTGGAAGGCCCGGGTGTCATGCCCCTGCACGACGACGAGCATATCGTCCTCAAGGATATCGAGCAGTGGAGGGAAGTCGTCCGGGCACCGGCGCTTGATACCATCCCTGAGGAGGCCTGGAAACCGCTTGAGGCCCTGGCTGCGGACGTCGATCGCGACGAGCAGTTCCTGACCCTCTGCGTGTTTCCGGGGCTTTTGGAGCGCTTCCATCACCTCATGGGCATGCAGGAGGCCATGATAGCGCTGATGACGGAGCCCGAGGCCAGTACGGAACTCGTCAATCATATTGCGGACTGGGAGATTGCCTATGCCGGCATGCAGATAGACCGCATCCACCCTGATGCGCTCTTCCGCCACGACGACTGGGGATCCTCGAAGAGCACCCTGCTCAGTCCTACGCTCTTTGAGGAGATCTTCCTGCCGGTCTATAAGAGGCTCTACGGCTGGTACCGGGACAACGGCATCGAGATCATCGTTCACCACAACGACTCCTACAGCGCCACGCTTGTTCCCGCGATGATTGCCATGGGTATCGACGTCTGGCAGGGCGTCATGTCCACGAATAATACGCCCGAGCTCATCCGTGCATACGGCGGTCGGATCTCCTTCTTCGGCGACATTGACAACGTCGTCGTGGATGTGGGGGGCTGGACGGAAGCGCTGCTGCGCGAAAACGTCGAGGCCGCGTGCCGGCGCTCGGGCACGCACTACTTCATCCCCGGTACCTTGCAGGGGAGCCCGGATACTGTCTTCCCCGGTGTGTACGAGGCTGTCAACCGGGAGATAGACCGCATGAGTGCTATCATGTTTGATTGAGGTATGGTTCAGGCTCCCGCGCCCTTCCGCCTGGAACGGCAGGGGAGTGAAGGATGTTTGGCCGGGCCGTGGCAGGTACCTGGGTACCCCCCGAAAAGCACGCGCCCGAAGAGATGGAAACGACGAAAGGAGCACGAATGGATGAGGTACTGGAGTTTCTGAAGGAGACCAAGACGTATTTTCTGGCAACGGTTGAGGGCGACCAGCCGCATGTACGTCCCTTTGGCACGATTCATAAGTACCAAAACAAGCTGTATATCCAGACCGGCAGGAGCAAGGAGGTCTCGCGCCAGATTGCCGCCAACCCCCAGGTGGAGATCTGTGCGTGGGCCGGTGCTGACTGGGTGCGTGTCAAGGCCACGCTTGTTGATGACGAGAGTCTGGAGGCGCAGCAGAGCCTGTTGGATGACTATCCCGAGCTTGCGGGCATGTACAAGGCGGGCGACGGCAACAACCAGGTGCTGTATTTGAAAGATGCCACCGCGTCCTTCTACAGCTTTGGCTCAGAGCCCCCGGCAGCACCGCGTGTGGTTGTGTTCTGAAGCAGCAGCACTGCGTGTGATACAGTGATATAAAAGCGGCGCTGCTGGTGGAGCAGCGCCGCGTGTGGTTGTTCTTTGAGAGAGAACGGTATCTCTATAACCATGATAGCGTATGGAGAACTCCCTGTTGCTACTGGTGTCGTCTCAGCAGGTATCGCCGGAGCAGCAGGGCTGCGCTGCCTGCCACAAGTACGGCGGCAAAAGCCAGCAGGGGCAGGCCACTGCCGTCCCCAGTCTGAGGAACTGCCGGCACATCCGGCTTGGGTGTAGGCCCTGGAGGTACAGGCCCTGGGGGCGTCGGCGGCTTGGGAAGGATGGTATTGGTGAAGGCGACATCCCGGGAACCGACTAGATAATTGAGCGTCATCTCAGCGTCGAACCCCGGCTCTGTAGGATTAGTGGACACCTGATGGACTGCCGAATAGCCATCCACGCTGGTTTGCTCGCTCACGCGGTAATCTCCCACGGGCAGGCCGCTCACTGTGACGGTATCCCCATCGGCAAGAGAGAAGACCCCGCTGGGGCTGGCATTGATGACAACAGAGGTGCTTCCCGTGATGTTGCCATCAGGAGGATTGCCGGGAATGAGCGGTACCGGTACCCACGTTTGCAGGGCATTGTCCCTGGCCTCAAGTGTCAGGACAAAGCTACCCGCGTCGACGAGGTCGGTGGCTCCGAGCACCGCCTTGTTTACCCTGATAGTGCAATTGTCGTTTTGCCCCTGTATGAACAGGCTGCCCTCTCCGTAGAGGCTTGCCTGCATATTGTTGATGAGACCTATGAACGCCTGTACATGACCCCACTCCTGCTGGCCTACGGGCCCTTGCCAGGTCATGATGGCGGGCGTGCCCTGATACTCAACCGCTTCAGCCTTGCCAAAGCCATGGAGCGCGAGATACCGGAACTCCGGCTTGCCTTGTGACCAGATAAGCGCATCGCTGTCATCGTCCACCCTGAGGTAGAAGGAGCCGTTGTTAGCCACATAGGGGGCGGTGGTGTTGGTGCCGTATATAGTGGTGGTGCTGTTCAGCGGTGGCATCATGGGCGCGGTATAATAACTGATGTCCGAGGCATACATGCCACTTGCGGTGAGATAGACCTGCTGTGGCGTGCCAGCGGTGCCGTTATTGACCTTTTCATTTACCGTGATAGGCCCGTAATAGACATAACCAGGATAGGTCGTGATATAATCCGCACCGCTGTTGTCGAGATCCACATCAAGCGTGGTGGTGTTAGTGATAGTGGCACCCTCGATGCGTGCGTCATTGACGAGATCCCTCATCAGTTCGATCATCAACTCATAGCGCGCCTTCTGCGCGGGAGTGGGATTGGACGGATCGGGGGTGAGGCTCGTGGAGAGCAGGGCAAAGGTCGGGTCGGTGTAGCGCCAGACGGCGGCCTTGGTGGCCATGATGGCGATGGTGGTGTCGATGGGCGTACCGTATTTGGTCTCCAACGCCGCGTAGCGCGAGCGGATGGCCGCGAGGTTGTTGACGCCGTTGCGGTCTCCATTGAAGCCATTGATGGTAAGCCAATACAGGCTCGGCAGGTTGGCCCGCACGTTGTCAGAGAGCGCGAGGGGCGAGGCCACCACATAGCCGGGTGTGGTATCGGTGGTGACGCCGCTCGGCCAGGAGTGCTGGGTTTCAGGAGAAGAATGGAAGATGACCGTCGCGTCAACGCAATAGGCCTGGTCCATGAGCTGCAGGCCGCTGTTATTGACAAAGCCGCCTATGGGGATGTCGCCGGTAGTAGTCCAGAACTCGTCGATGCCGTGTTGCACGACGTACTTCATCTGGATGCTGTCGTAGTACTTCACCACTGCGGTAAAGGGTTCCGTTTCCGGGTCGGCCGCCTCGGCCCTCGGAGCGCTGAGCGTCAGGCATACGAGCGCGAGCAAAAGCGCGATGGTCGTAGCGATTATGCCGCGAGCAAGACGGGAGAAGGACAGGAAAGATGCCTCCGCGAGGCGGGCTTGAGAGGCGGGCTGGTATGTTTGTGTGTTCATGGTATATCCTCTCTGACAGTTAGAGAGGATTCTACCATATATTCAGGCGTTTGAACAGGCGTTAACGTGTGGCAACTGTCAACGGTTGAAACAGATTTCAGATTTCAGATTTCCATTGAGCAGCGTCAACGTAGGCCAGGTTCTCCTTGAGGAGTTGAGGTATAGCCAGGTGGTAGGGGCAGCGTGGCAGACAGGTGCCGCACTCGGTGCAGTTGCGTGCCCGTGCAATGGCCTTGTCGGCGAGAGCGTGAGCCCTCTCGGCATTGAAGCGCTTGAACGTGCTCTTTACCACCAGCACCGAGCTGATAGGGATGCCCTCCGGGCAAGGCTGGCAGTAGTCGCAGCGATGGCACCAGGTGGCACCCAATTCCTCGCGGAGACGGGCAATCTCTGCCTCATCGGCTGCGGACAGGCCCTCGTTGGTCTCGACAAGAGCCGCAATCTCGCGGATCTCAGCAAGTTTCTCTATGCCTGGGTCGGGCACGATGTCTTCAAATTGCAGCAAATACCTGAACGCCAGGCTCGGGTTCTCGAGCAAGCCGCCTCCCAGAGGCTTCATGGCAATGAACCCCATGTCCAGCGTGCGCGCCAGGCTTACCGCCTGCACGGCCTCGCGGTCGATAAAATTGAGCGGCAGTTGCACTGCGTCAAAAGCGTTGGTTTGCATGAGGGAAAGCGCAATCGTCACACTATGGCTGGAGAAGGCCGGGAAGCGCACCTTGCCAGCCTTGACCTGTTCGTCAAGCCACGTGAGGCTCCCCTGTTCCGCACACACCGCGTCGATACCTTCCTGCGAACTGACGTTGTGGAGCTGGAATATGTCCACATAGTCGACACCGAGCATACGCAGGCTGTTGTCGAGGTGCTGCGAGAGCACCGGCGCGCTGTTTGCCAGCGACTTGGTGGCCAGCACCAACTCCTCACGCGGTACGCCACGGATGGCCTTGCCTATCTTCGCCTCGCTACTGGCGTAGGCATTGGCGGTGTCGATGAAGTTGACGCCGAGGGCAAGCGCTTCGCGTACGACCGCTACGGCTTCCTCCTGTGAGACCCGCATGAGAGGGATGCCGCCAAGCGCTATCCGGCTGACCATCAGCTCCGTGCGTCCAAATCTGACTCTTTGCAAAGCAGGTACCTTTCTACGAGGCGAGGATGTGTCTCCATTGTCTATACGGATGACCTACCGGTATTGTAGTTGAATCAAACAAAATGTGGGGAGAAGGAGCAGCCGCGGAGCGGGCGCAATTTCAGCGTTCTTGGCTGAATGAATAGCGAATTATCAGTAACCACATAAAAAGAAGGCCCTCCAAAATCGGAGAACCTGCGGTGGTTACTGATAGTTCGATTGAACTAAACTGCGGACAAGTACGGTAA
>JAIRZP010000256.1 GCA_031267175.1 Coriobacteriales bacterium
CTGGTCAGGCGCAAGCCCTTCTCCCTCTTCGTAATCGGCCTCGAACAGGTCGGTCTCAGACTCCTGCTCCTGCCAGTCAGCCAGCTCTGGTCCTATCCTGATTCCGCCGAGAATACCCACGGTGAGAGGGTCGGCTTCCAGGAGATTGACTATCTGCGGCCAGCCTATCTGAAACTCAAAGTAGCGGTCGCAGAAAGACTCCGCATAGGCCTTGGCCTCGCGTTGGGCGCTCATCGCCGCACGGAAGTAACCCTTGCGGTCCTGGGCACGGCCAATCATCCTGAGGAGTGCGGTAATGAAGACGCGTCGGCCGATACTGTGCTCAAGAAACGGCCCCGGGTACGGGTCGAGGGAATGCGGTGCTATCTGGATGAGGTCTATCTGGCTCTTTGAATACTCCAGCTTGCAGTGCTCATAGATCCAACGGTAGATGTCTTGCCGGAAGCGCTGCGATTCGTTGTGCGTTGACGGGGGAATATGGCTGATGTGCCACTGGTTATCAAACCAGACGTCGCCGCCGTACATCCGGATGTTGAGCAGATAGTCCAGGTCCTCCCCGCGAGGAATCCAGGGGTCAAAGGATACGCGGATAAACGCCTCGCGATGAATGGCGCAGAGCCCACCGTACAGACCGTTGCTCCGCGAGAGCCGCGCGCCGCTCATGGCCTTGGTGATCCACGCGTTAAACAGTTCTCCCTGGCGCCAGAAGCGGTTGTACCAGGCATTTTTCTGGCTGGACTTCCAGTTGCCCTGTCTGTCGGCGAAGAACCCCGTTTTTACGAGCACCGGCACGCCGGTTTTGGTAAGCTTGCCCAGCCCATAGATGGCCTTGTCCAGGAACTCGGGGTCATCGACAATCTCGTCGTCGTCGATAAAAATGCACTCGGCGTAGTTACCAGCGGCAGCCACCAGCAGGCCAAGATTGCGCACAGCGCCGTAGCCGGTGAGCCCCGCTCCCTCCTTGATGCTTCCTATGCCCAGGGCGTCCACTCTGAGGTTGAGGCGGTCAAGCACCTCATAATCTATCATGCGCAGGTCCAGCTCGCTGGCAAAGGTCGCAAGGATTTCCGCAACCTTTTCTGTGGCTGCCTGCTCAATACCCTGCTCGGACACCACCAGAACAAAGATGGGGCACCGCACACCCACGTCGGCCAGACTTTGCAGGCAGCGCGGCAACTCCCCCTGGTGAGAAAGCGCGGTAACATGGTCGTAGGTAGTGAGTACGTCAATGCTTGGCTTATAGCGTTTGCTGCCGATATACGTAGGAATGATAATGCAGGGGTTCATAGGCGCTCCCGTGTGTGCTGCGTTTTGAACAAGGTCAGGTAGCCGTGTTACCAGATAGCCGTAGGATGTATGTCAGGTGCCATGTTTACCATAAGGTGCTTCTGCTATGTATGCTGTGGTGTCGATACTTGAGAATATTCTACCACTTTTACCGCCGCACATCACCCTGCACACCATACCGTAGGAACACCTGAGGGTTACCCTGGAGATGCCTCCCAGAGAACCGAGCTTGGATTATATGTACAGACGGGAGAGGTCGATGTCGAACTTCTTTACGAGCAGGTTCTTGAAGAAGTTGATGGCCGTGAGCAGGCCGAGAATGAGGGCGAGAAGCGATCCGGCACCAATAACGGCAAGCCCCTGAGCGCTGGCATCGAGCGAGTCCATGAACCCCGTAATACCAGAGCCGCCCACCTGACCAATAAAGATGCCGATGATAAGGATTACGATGACCGCGCCAAAGGTGGTGGTTTTGGCTACCCTGTTCTTGTGTATGGCTGCACGGGCATGAACAACGGAATACGTGATGAGGAAACTCAAAAGGTAAACGGCCCACGGAACAAGGTAGAAAAACATGGGTGTCTCGGGGCTGAGCAGATGCGTTACCGTCATCACCAGAACGAGTACGAGCCCTGCTACCTCAAACACAAGTCCGCACTCCAAGAGGTAGGTGTTTTGCACAGCATTCTTTTTTGTCCTTGAACTCCACACCGCAAAGATCAGCCCGCTGAGCGCAAAGGCCGTCTGGACATACGCCAATACCTCGTCAAGCATCTCGTCATTGCTGAGGCCGACGACATACTCGACAGCCGCAAAGACAAATCCGATAAAGGCAATGGCGTAGAGGTTAAACGTGTTGAACACCTTGCTTTGCTGCGCGTTGTGTGCAAACACATAGTTCTCCGCCTGTTCCTTTGAATCAATCTGCGACATACTGGACCCTTTCGGTTTATGGTGTGCTGTTACGCGTCTCGCATTGGCTCTGCTGTCCTGAGCCGGATTGAATCTCCATTATATACCAGAAGCTACTGCACGCTGCCGTGTTGCTTCTCTCTTATACCGCTTTTGTCGCCTTTTTAATCAAAAACCTCCGCCGCTAACGCTCGATAAGAGTTGAGCCGACGCTCGGAAATAGTGCCTGCCTCTGCCACCGCGCAGCCGGGTTCGTGGGTGTGGGTGCAGTCCCGGTAGCGGCACTGTGCTGCACCGGCGCTTATCTCGGGAAAGGTCCTCGCCAGGCCCAGCTCGTCGCCTGCTATCCCAATGGCGCGCATGCCCGCCGTGTCTATGACCGCTCCCCCGCCGGGCAGCTCCACCAGACAGCGCGCTACCGTGGTATGGCGTCCGGCATTGTCCCGACTTCGTACGCTCTGGGTGGCCTGCCGCTCCTCACCCAACAGCAGATTGACGAGCGTGGATTTGCCCACACCGCTCCTGCCGACCAACACTCCCAGGCGATGAGGAGCAAAAAGGGGAGCCAGCTGGCTTTTCGCGGTGCTTGTGTCTGTGCAGAGCACCGTGCTGCCCGGTGCCGCAGCCTCTGCAGCAGCGTAGTCCTCACGCACATGACGGCCCAGGTCGGCCTTGGTGAGTATGACCAGGGTCTCCACGCCGCTGTCGTTGGCCATGACCAGCTGGCGCTCCAGATACTCCAGGTCCAGGGCACGCTTGCCCAGGCTCTGCACCACCGCCACAAAGTCAAAGTTGCAGGCCAGTATCTGCTCGCGTATCTTGCCGGCACCGCCGTGGACAGACTCCACAAGCTCGCGCCGCGCCAGGATGCTCGTTCGCTCCTGTATCGAGGTGAGAGCGGGCATGTCCTGGCCGGGCTCTTCACAGAGCACCACCCTGTCGCCCACCGCCGCCCGCAGGGGCAGGTTCTTGATAAGGTCTATCGAGTGCTGGACGCGTTGTTCTCCCCGCTCGGTACGCACCAGCGGATAGCCTCTGTCCAGTGAGACGACCGTGCCCTGCAGTATACGGCCCTGCGCGAGCGGCGTCTGCGCCTCACTGCCCAGCGCCTCACTGCCCCGCGCCTCGCCATCCTGCGCATGCTGAGTCTGCTCGAGGGCACTCTGCTCAGCTTGACGCTGTGCCGCTTGCTCCCGCGCATCCTGATTATGTGCGCTTCTCTCACGCATCATCGTTTTCTCCTGCTGAGCACGTTGTAGAGCACCAGGAGACCGCCAGCCCCCGCGCACAGAGCCAGGCCTGACGCCAGCAAGCCGAGATTGACGTTTTGCACCCGCGCACCGCCCTGCTCGGTAACCTCTACAAAGTTTGAGGCATGCACGTCGCTGCAGCCGTCGTGTTGGTAGCAGGCAAGATGAAACTCGCCAACAAGCCTGAGGTGGGTACCTTCAAAGGCGTAGCTGCCAAAATACTCTATCTGGGCAAGCTGCTCGCGTGGCAGATAGACGGTGATGGCGTTTTCTCTGTCGCTCATCGTAATCCATACGTAGCCTGGGTCGGCGTTGATGCTGCTGCCTACGACCTCCCCCTCAAAGGACACCATGGTGTTATCGAGATGCCCGGGCACCTCGGCCAGTTCACTGATGGTAACGGCAGTACTGCCCGCATCGTCAAAGGATTCATCGAGGGCCCAGGCTGCGTCAGAAGCAGCATGGGCAGTCTGCAGGGGCGCACACAGCAATGCAGTAGCCACAAGCGCCGCCAGCACCACGGCAAGCACGGCCTTAACAGAGCCTTTGGATTCTTGCTGAGGCGCTTTTGGCCGAGGTTTGCGCCGGGGAACAACGGACGCTATGAAGGAGGCAAACAGCGCCAACAGCGTGATAAACTCCAGGCGGCCCAGCCACATCTGCAGGATATACAGCACCTCGAGGGGCATGGGCATGCCGGGCTGGACAATACCGCTCGAAATACCGGCGTTGGAGGCGGCAGAAATGGACTCAAAGGTGGCCGGGAGGGCCTCGTAGCCGTAGGCAATGCCGACCAACGCGCCCAGCACGTAACTGATGACATAGAGCGCCGCAATAATGAGCGCCGACGACAGCAGCTCCGGAGCAAGCTGATGTTTGCCGATGTGGTTGTAATAGCTGGTAATATGCACGGAGCGCGGCTGGAGTATCCTGCGGAGATAGAGCGCAATGCCCTTGAATATCAGGCCCACCCGCAGTGCCTTGATGCCGCCGGCTGTTGAGGCCGAGGAGCCGCCTACCGCCATGGAAATGGCGAGCAACAGCACAGCGCCCGACGAGAAGAGCGTGGTTATCTGTGGCGTCGTCAGCACCTGAAAGCCGGTGTTGGTGGTAGCGCTGATAATGGTGAAGATGCCGCGCCGCATCAGTCCGGAGTAATCGGTGAGAAAGTTGCCCGCGGCGAGTGCCGCCACGAACACCACGACCATGCCCACGGTCCACAGCGCCAGGGTGCGTACCTCTATATCTCGCACGAACTCACGCCAATTACCCTTGTTGACCTGCGCCACCACGGCAAAGCTCAAAGCCCCCAACATCATGAAGAGCATGGCAACGACCTCAAGCGGCCAGGAGTGGTACGGGATGAGCGAGAGGCTGCCCGGCGCAAATCCTCCCGTGTCATAGGCACCGATGGTAATCCAAAGCCCGTGAAAAAACCCCTTGAGCGGCTCCATGCCATTAAACATGAGAATGCTGGCACAGATAACGGTGCCCATCAACACCGCGACCGTAGAGAAGCTCAGGATAAAGCGCGCCGTGTTCTTGATATTGGGAACAACCGACTCATCGCGGGCCTCGGAGCTGTAGAGCGCGCTGCCGGAGCGCGTAAAGATGCCGAGCGAGAGCGCCACCACCACCACGCCCTGTCCGCCCACAAACTGCAGGAAAAAGCGCCACATCGTGTCGGCCATGGCCATGTGATCCACGTCCTGCGCGAGCGAAAGCCCCGTTGCCGTGAGGCCACTCACTCCCTCAAAAACGGCGTCCAGAAAGCTGGCATAGTGGCCGGAGAGGTAGAGGGGCACCGCGGCAAGCATGGCACCGATAATCCAGATGAGCCCCGTTATGGCAATGGCGTGCTTGCGCCCCATACGCTGCGGCTCGATCCGTGCAAGGCGCAAAGTGGCCCCCAGTATGAGCGCAACGCCGATTCCCAGAACATAGATGCAGCTGGTAGCCCACTCACCGTAGAGCACGCTTACCGCCAGGGGCACCACCATGATGAGGCCGAATATCATCATCAGCGCACCAAGATAGTGGGCGATGATGGCAAAATCGTTTCTGTTAAAGCGAGGCCACATCAGCCGATAAGGAGAAGCTCCAGCGCAACTAACAAAATCAGACCCAGCAAACAGGCGAGGAGAATCGCCGTAACCACAAGATAGCCGCCCATGGCTCTGCGCGCCGGTTTGGCTACGCGGATCCTTTGTTGAGAGGCCTTCATCGCACTGCTTATGCTCGCTATGCCTGGGCCTGCTTGAGTACGGTCTCGGGTGCCAGGGCGTGGGTCACCATCTCCTGCTGGCTTATTGTGCCTTGTCTGTAGAGAGCGAGCAGGCTGGAGTCCATACCCACCATGCCCTCGGCCGCCGAGGTGTTGATGACCGCCGACATCTGATGCGTACGGCCCTCGCGGATGAGATTGCGGATGGCCGGTGTACAGTTCATTATCTCAAACGCGGGAATCATCGAGCCGTCCGTTGAGGGCAGGAGTTGCTGGGAGACTACGCTTTGCAGCACCATGGAAAGTTGCATGCGCACCTGGGCCTGCTGCTCGCCTCGGAAGGAGTCTACGAGCCGGTCAACGGTGTTAACCGCGCCGACCGTATGCAGGGTGGAGAGCACCAGATGACCGGTCTCTGCGGCGGTGAGGGCAATGGAGATAGTCTCTGGATCGCGCAACTCGCCAATGAGGATGACATCAGGGCTCTCGCGCAGAGCAGCACGCAGGGCCTTGGCATAGCTCACGGTGTCGATGGAGATCTCACGCTGAGAGATGAGGCTTTTGTCGTGCCGGTGCAAGAACTCTATGGGGTTTTCGAGGGTGATGACGTGGGCATTGCGCGTTTTGTTGATGCGATTGATGAGGCAGGCGAGCGTCGTGGTCTTGCCGCTGCCCGCAGAGCCGGTGATGAGCACAAGGCCCCTGCGCAGGTCCGCCAGATCCATGACCGCCTCAGGTATGTGCAGGCTCTCCGGTTGAGGCAACTCAAAAGAGAGCACCCGGATGACAGCAGCAAGCGAGCTTCGTTGCTTATACGCGTTGACACGAAAACGGCTCGCCCCCTTGATGGCAAAGGAGAAGTCGTCGTCGCCGCTTTCTCGTATCTCGGCCATAGGGCGGTTATCGGCCAACTGGTAGATTTGCGTAATAAGCTCCTCGGTATCTGCCGGCAGGAGGATCTTGTCGTCCAGAGCCACAATCTGCGTGCCCTTCTTATAGCTGAGCGGACGCCCCGTGATGATAAAAACGTCGGCGATATTCTTGCTGACCAATTCTTTGAGCAGGACGGTAATATCCATGTCTGACCCTTCTTTCTGCGTTGGGAGGTGCAACGCTTACGATTGCCACTGTCTGATTGTCGTCGTCTTGTCGCTGTTGACTGCTATGGTAACCATCAAAGTCCTCTGGTCGTTGATGGCAAAGCCCTGGGTAAGGACCAACTCGCCGGCATCGCTTGTCTGGGGCTCATAACCTGCCTCCTTGAGCTGCTCGGCAAAATCCGTGGGAGCGCCCTCCATCGTGGCCGCGAACGTATCAAGCGCAGCGTACCACACGGTTGCCTCGCTGTCAGCCGCGTAATAGCTCTGTGCCTGCGTAGCCGCCCTCTGCGAAAGCTCAAGGTTGGAGCGGGCCAGAACAAGCGAAAGTACCGAGAAGGTTGCCAGAAGCAACACCACCAGTATGGTCACCAGCGTGGTGACGCCAATGCCCAGGGCAGAGCGCTTCTGCGGTTCTGCGGCTGCCGCGTCGGGTGACGGGGGTGCCAGGGAGCGATAATCCGGTGTGGCCATGTCAGCTCGCCTCCCCCTGCGGCTCGCCCTGGCCCTGCGGCTGGTCTTGCGGCTGGCCCTGTGCCGCTTCTTGGTTCTGCTCAAGTATCTGGCCCTGACCATCAGGCCGATACTGGGTTATCTCAAAGCCAAAGAGCTGTCTTTGCCTGTCATATCCAGCTATCTCGATGACGCCAACCGGTCCGCCTGTGCTTGCAACCGGGGTAAGCACAAGCGTGTACCGGGCATCCTCTGCTGAGGAAATCTCCAGTTGGTTGTTATAGTAGTACACAAGGCTGCCCTCGCCGGTAAGCTCTCCCTTGAGACCGCTGTCTTCGAGGGAGGAGGCCAACTGCCCCAGCTCTTCATTGCCCACCTTGTACGTCTCGGCCAGCGTCTCAGCATCAAGCGTCAGTATGGTGAGGGCAGCTGACTCGTCGGTAGCAATCCTGCCTTGCGCAAAGACCTGGAGCGCCACCACTGCACAGGCCGCAAAGATAAGCATGTTGAGCAGGAATTCCAGAAAGAAAGCGCGCGAGTGCGGCGGCTGGCTGGTGCCTCGTCTTTCCTGCGTACGATCTGCTTTGAGCAGGGCCATCTAGCTCTCCCCCTCCCCATCCAGTGCCGGTATCATGATGGTGGGACCGCTCATCGCGCTATCTGGGGCAGAAGGAGCTGAGGGCTTGGAC
>JAIRZP010000006.1 GCA_031267175.1 Coriobacteriales bacterium
GGGCCAGTTGTGTTATCGTATCAACTCGTGAGTTTTAGGCAAAGAGAAGAAAGGAACAGAAGGGTACGCAGATGACAGACACGACGCAACTCAAGACGAGGCCAGAACGGTATTTTCAGCCAGACATAGAAAAGGCCAGCTCGGATGCACTGTTTGCCGTGCAGAGTGAGCGGCTGCTTAAAACGGTGAATAATTGCTACGCCAACATCCCGTTTTATCGCACGGCCATGGATGCCCTCGGCGTACTGCCGGGCGACATCAAATCCGTGGATGATCTGAGCAAACTGCCCTTTACCACCAAACAGGATATGCGCGACGCGTATCCCTTTGGCCTCTTTGCTATTGATGTGCACAGCAGGGTACAGCGTCTGCATGCGTCTTCCGGCACCACCGGCAACGCGACGGTCTGCGGCTACACCCAGGAGGATATCGACAATTGGGGAGACTGCTTTGCCCGCAGCATTGCCCAGGTGGGCGGCGGGAGCGAGTCCATACTCCAGATAGCCTATGGCTACGGCCTCTTCACGGGCGGCCTCGGCGCACACGAGGGAGGCATCCGCATCGGCGCCACCATTCTGCCCATGAGCAGCGGCAACACCCAGCGCCAGGTGCAGATGATGAACGACTTTGGCACGGACATCCTGGCCTGCACGCCGTCTTACGCCCTTCTCATTGCCGACACGGCCATAGAGATGGGCTACGACCCTGCCCGGGACTTCAAGCTCAGCGGTGCCATCCTCGGTGCCGAGCCCTGGAGCGAGGGCATGCGCCAGGAGATAGAAGACAAGCTGGGGGTCATTGCCGTGGACATCTACGGCCTCTCCGAGATAATGGGCCCCGGTGTGAGCTGCGAATGTCGTGCCCAAAACGGGCTGCACGTAGCCGAGGATCAGTTCATCATCGAGATACTGGATCCTGAGACACTCCAGCCCGTGCCCGACGGAGAGTACGGCGAGGTCGTCTTTACCACGCTCTCCAAGGATTGCTCGCCGCTGCTGCGCTATCGCACCCGAGACATCAGCTGTATCGTGCCGGGCACCTGTTCGTGTGGACGCACGTTGCGCCGTATGGGCCGCATCTCCGGCCGCACCGACGACATGCTCATCATCCGCGGCGTCAACGTCTTTCCGAGCCAGTTCCAGCAGGCCATTGCCGAGTTTGCAGAGGTCACCAACCACTACGAGATCATTCTCACCCGCAAGGGCCAACTCGATAAGGTCGAGCTCAAGGTTGAGACAACGCCGGAGTTTGACTTTGACGAGATACGCAAGATTGAGGAGCTGCAACGGCGCATCGGCGACGAGCTCAAGAGCAATCTGCAGGTAAGCGTGGATGTGAGTGTTGTGGAGCCCAAGTCCATCGAGCGCTCAATGGGCAAGGCCAAGCGGGTTATTGACCTGAGATAACGGGAGAGGATCTACCATGCCAAACCAAGTAACCGTGTTTTTGGAGAATGAACAGGGCCGTCTGGCCGCCCTGTGCCGTACCCTGGCCAGCGCCGGTGTCAACATGAGTGCGCTCACCGTGGCCGACACCGCTTCGTATGGCGTGGCCCGCCTTTTGGTGGACGAGCCCGAGGCCGCGGCCGAAGCCCTGCTGGACGCGGGCTATCGCGCCAAGCTCACCGACGTCTCCGCCGTTGAGATCCCCAATGTGGTGGGCAGCCTTGCTCCCCTGTTGGAGGCTTTTGACGAGGCGGGCCTCAACCTTGAATATGCCTATTGCTTTGGCTCGGGTCAGGAGACCGTCACGGTGGTCTTCAGGGTCGAGAACCCCGAAGGCATCGCAGAGATTGTTGCGCGGCTCGGCTACAGGCTGCTTCACTCCGCAGATCTGTAATGCAGAGCCAGTGACCCAATGAGGTAGTTTTGGCAAAAAATACCAAAAACACCAAAGGCGCCAAAAAGGCCAGGACCGCCAAAAAGGCCTCGGAAGCGCAGGTACCCAAGCGTACCCAGAACAACCAGCAGAAAACCTGGCAGTACTTCGTCAGGCTGGTCATCATCATCCTGCTGGTTCTGGCGCTGGGCGGCTCGCTCTGCTTTGGCATCATAGGCTCTGCCTATTCGCTGCCGCTACAGACCGAGGCCCGGCAAGGCGATGTTGTTGACGGCCAACCGGCACAGGTCTACGAGGCGGTGGCCGATGGCCTGCCGTATGTGGAGGCTCCCAAGGCGGCGCTCTGTACCAAAGAGGGCCGCATACTCTTCGAGCGCAACATCGACGAGCAGGTCACGATGGCTTCCACCACCAAGATGATGACGGCCATCGTCGCGCTTGAGAGTACTGCGCTCGACACGCCGCTCACGGTTACCTACGGTGCGGCCAACACCGACGGCACCGACGCGGGCCTGGAGGAGGGCATGACCCTCAGCCTGCTGGACTGTCTCTATGCCCTGCTGCTGCCCTCCGGCAACGATGCTGCCGTGGTTATTGCCGAGAACATAGCAGACATGGAAGGCCGCTTTGTGCAGTTGATGAACGACAAGGCTGCCGAGCTGGGCATGGCCTCGACGCTGTACGCCGATGCCTCGGGGCTTTCGGTAGAAAACCACTACACCACCGCGCGCGACTATCTGGCCTTGGCCCGCTACTGCATGGGCAACAGCACCTTCCGGCAGATTGTGGCTACGAGCAGCTATCAGGCAGACATCGGTGGGAGGATCCTCACCTTTGCCACGACTGACGAGTTAGACGTGTACCTTACCGAAGGCCAGGCCATCGGCATCAAGACCGGCTACACCGACGAGGCAGGCTACTGCTTTATCGGAGCAGCGGACGCAGGCGGCATCGAGCTCTATACGGTGGTGTTTAACGCTCCCACCGCCGAACAGCGTTTTATCGATACGGCCGATATGCTGGAGTGGGGGTTCAGACATTACCGAACCATCGAGCTCATCAATACCTCGCAGCAGGTGGCAGATATTGCCCTGCTCAGCTGGATAGATGAGACCGTGGCGGCCTATGTGCCGGTAGCCGTGCGCGTGGAGATCTTCGACCTCAAAGGCGCTATAAGCCAGGAGATTACTACGACCGATATCGAGGGAGAAGCCTCCAAGGGCCAGATCTGTGGAAAGATTATCTGGTCTCAGGGTGAGGAGGTGCTTATCGCCTCCGATGTCGTGGTAGCCCAGACGGTGCTGGCCCCCGACTTCTGGGAAGGCCTCGGCATTGGCTGGCAGCGTTTCTGGGGCGGCTTCTCAGGGAGTCCTTCTCACGCGGAGACGGCAATTCTTCTCCAGAACAGACTTGAGGTTCCCGCGGCACAGTCTACCTGAGCGCCCCGCGGCCCAGACTTTTGGCCTACAGCCTTTGTCAGTACCCACTGCCCGTACCACCGTCAGCAGCAATTGTTCGTACCCAACGCCAGCACCAACTGCTCGTACCCGATGACCGTACCCGATGACCGCAGCCACGAAGTGCACTGCCAGGCCCGACCCCTGTTCTGCCCCTGCCCCACCGGCCCCGACCAAGCCCCCTCGACCGAGTACAGGAGAAGCACCATGGAGGAAACCGGCACCTATTTCGCAGACGTTTCTCGTATTGGCAAGATCCGACTCAGCGGCAAGAGTTCCCCTGAGTTTGTCAACGTCATGACGACCGTAGAGCATTGGCGCCTTGAGACACCGGGACAGGCCGCCATTGCGCTTGTCCTCAACGCAGAGGGCGAGATCATCGATCTCGTGATGATAGGCCGCACCGGCGAGCACGAGTACATCCTTATTACCAGCCCCGAGACCGTCTGTGAGCTCACCGAATGGCTTGAGGCCCATGCCGGGCTTGCCAACAGTGAGGGCGCTGCCGTGTTTGAGGACATCAAGGTGGAGGACAGGACCGACCGCATCGGTGCCTTTGCCCTCTACGGCCCCGATGCCCAGATGATCCTCGATGAGATGAGCAAGTCCGACGTGAGCGCGGAGCTGGGCGAGAAGAACCTGACGCTCGTGAGCATCGGCAGGCTGCAGGTGATGATCCTGCGCTGGCCCCTGCTGCGTTCTCACGGCCAGGACATGCCCCTTAAAGCAGAGGGAGAGGTCTTTGAGGTGTATCTGCCCGCAAAGGCCACAGACGACTTCAAGAAGATACTGCTGAGCTTTGCGGAGATAGACCCCGAGGACTATGGGGAGTATTTTGCCCGGCGGCGCAGGGCCCATACCTGCTTTGACGCTGCCGAGCAGGATGTCTATATCCGGCCCGAGACCGCAGGCCTCAAGGCCCTGCTGCGCTCAGACGCAGACTTCGTAGGCGCCCGCGCACTGAGAAAGCTCGGCATACTCTCCCATTGACAAACCCCCCCTGCAATCGACCATGAGAGGCCGTCCGGTAACGCAATCTGAACAACTTTCCTGATTCTCCGATTTCTCACTGGACTCGGGCATGCCAATTGCGGTATCATAAACGGCTGTGTTTTTTGGAGTACAAAGAGGAAAGACCTGATAGCTTGGCAAAAGAAGACGCGATAGAACTTGAGGGAACGGTTATTGAGCCGCTCCCCAACGCTATGTTCAAAGTGGAGTTGGAAAACGGCCATGTTGTGCTTGCGCATATCTCTGGTAAGATGCGTATGCACTACATTCGCATTCTGCCCGGGGACAGGGTTACGGTGGAGCTATCCCCCTACGACCTTTCGCGCGGCAGGATAACCTATCGTTTCAAATAACGGAACCAACCAAACCAGTGCAAAAAATTACCGCCTGCGGCTGCGGCGTGAGAATAGAGTACACAAGATATCATGAGAGGAGGAGACGGATGAAGGTGCGTCCCTCTGTAAAGAAGATGTGCGATAAATGTAAAATCATCCGGCGCCACGGCCGGGTTCTTGTCATATGCGAGAATCCGCGCCATAAGCAGCGCCAGGGCTAGGAAGGGAGTTACTCTATGGCCCGTATTGCCGGTGTTGACCTGCCGCGCGAGAAGCGCGTGGAGATCGGGTTGACCTATATCTACGGCATTGGGCTCACCACCGCCAAGCAGATCCTTACTGCAACCGGTGTTGACCCCGACACTCGTGTGAAAGACCTCTCTGAGGAAGAAACGGTAAAACTCCGCGAATACATTGATAAGAACCTGATGATAGAGGGCGACCTGCGCCGTGAGACCTCCATGAACATCAAGCGTTTGATGGAGATCGGCTGCTATCGCGGCCTCCGGCATCGTCGCGGCCTTCCCGTGCGTGGCCAACGTACACATACCAACGCACGCACCCGCAAAGGCCCGAGGAAGCAGATCGGAGGCAAGAAGAAGTAATGGCAAAGAAACAGGCACGTACCCGTATCAGGCGCTCAGAGCGCAAAAACATAGCTGTTGGACAGGCGCATATCAAGTCTACCTTCAACAACACCATCATTACGATTACCGATCCGCAGGGCAACACCATTGCCTGGCAGAGCGCGGGTACGGTAGGATTCAAGGGCTCACGTAAATCCACGCCCTTTGCTGCCCAACTGGCAGCCGAGCAGTGTGCGAGGATTGCTGGTGAGCATGGTGTGCGTAAGGTGAGCGTCTTTGTCAAGGGCCCCGGCTCCGGACGCGAGACGGCAATCCGTACCCTTCAGGCCAACGGTCTGGAGATTGCCAGCATCCAGGATTGCACGCCCATACCTCACAACGGCGTGCGGCAGCGCAAACGTCGTCGCGTGTAGCCCGCCAACGCAGCCGCGCTCGGTTCATCACGAACACGAGCAGCTACGGCAGCTTACCAGCATCCTGATGGCGCCTTGCAGACCTCAGGCGTTGTCATCGCACGTATGAAAGGAACACACAATGGCTAGATATACAGGGGCAGATTGCAGGCTCTGTCGCCGTGAAGGAGCAAAGCTCTTCTTAAAGGGAGACCGTTGCTACTCGGATAAATGCGCCCTCGAGCGGCGTGATTATCCTCCCGGAGACGCCGGCAAAAAGCGCCCCAAAGAGTCCGAATATCGCATTCAGTTGCGTGAGAAGCAAAAGACCAAGCGTATCTACGGCCTGCTTGAGAAGCAGTTTCGTGGCTACTATGAGCTGGCCAACCGCCAGACCGGCATTACCGGTGACAACCTCCTGCGCATCCTTGAGAGCCGTCTGGACAACGTGGTCTACCGCCTTGGCTTCGCCAAGAGCCGCGATGAGGCCCGCCAGCAGGTGCGCCATGGCCATATCTCCGTCAATGGCCGCCGCGTGGACATTCCGTCTTATCGCGTCAAGGCCGGAGATCTCGTGGCGGTGCTGCCCAAGGCCCGCGAACTGCTGGTCATCAAGAGTGCTCTGATTTCTTCTGAGCGCACCGAGGTGCCGCAGTGGCTGGAGGTTGACATCGAGAAACTCCAGGGCTCTGTGCTTGGCCTGCCCGAACGCAGCCAGATCGACTTGGATATACGCGAGCAGCTCATCGTCGAGTTGTACTCCAAATAGCACCGGTGAGATAAGGAGATAGTTCGATGACAGAGTTCATGAAACCGCAAGTTACCGTAGAAATTGTCGATAGCACGCTCAGCCGCTTTATCGCCGAGCCGCTGGAACGCGGCTATGGCCAGACCCTCGGCAACAGTGTGCGCAGAGTGCTGCTGTCCTCGCTCGACGGTGCCGCGGTCACAGCCATCAGGATAGAAGGCGTGCAGCACGAGTTCAGTGTGGCCGAGGGCGTTATCGAGGACGTTACTGACATAGTCCTCAACGTCAAGGGCCTGGTATTCAGCTCGCTGGGCACCGCCAACGAGGGCATCGCCAGCGTCATGGTGGAGGGTACCAAAAAGGAGACGGTCGTCACCGGGGCCGATCTGGATATTCCTGCTGATTTCATCCTCATCAACCCCGAGCACGTCATTGCCACGCTCGCCGAGGGAGGCAAGCTGGAGATGACACTTCGCCTGGGGGTCGGTCGCGGCTATATTTCGGCGGAGCGCAACAAACTGGCCTCTGATCCCATCGGCTACATCCACGTGGACTCGCTCTTCAGTCCGGTGCGCCGGTGCACGATGAGCGTCACCGACACCCGCGTGGGCCAGCGCACCGACTACGACAAGCTGGTGCTGGAGGTCGAGACCAACGGTGCCACTTCGCCCTCAGAAGCGGTCGTGCGGGCCGCCAATATCATCAAGCAGCACATGGACGCGTTCATGGTACTCAGCGACGACGAAGAAATCGCCGCCGAGGCCCAGTCCATCTTTGCACACGAGGACACCACCTCCAATACCGAACTGGAAAAGCAGGTGGAGGAGCTGGATCTTTCCGTGCGCTCCTACAACTGCCTCAAGCGAGCGGGCATCCATGGTGTGCGCCAGTTGGTGGACTTCTCTGAGAACGACCTGTTAAACATCCGTAATTTTGGCGCAAAGTCCATTGAAGAAGTCAAGGACAAGCTCCAAACCATGGGCCTCGGCCTTAAACCATAACCGCCATTTTGCGCGAGAGGCGCGGAGGCACTGCGGGCACCGGGTGCCGGCGGTGTTCCTGAAGCTCAGGCTGCGGGCACACGGACACAGCGGCTGAGCTTAAGGCTCCTCTGGCGGACAGAGCTCTTCTGGCGGATTGATGTACTTGGGAGAAACAACATGAGACACTACAAGAAAGGCCGCAAACTCGGCACCGACGCGAGCCATACCGCGGCCATAAAGAAGAACCTGATGGTCAACCTGTTTACGAATGACCGCATCAAGACCAATCTTGAGCGCGCCAAAGAGGTTCGGGGCGACGTGGACAGGATTATCACCTGGGCCAAGCGGGGCGATGTGCACGCACGGCGCCTTGCTGTTGCCAAGCTCGGCGACAAAGACCTGGTTGGTGAGATTTTTGCCAAGGTCGAGCAGGGGCTTTTCAAGGACAGACCAGGCGGCTATACCCGCATCTACAAGGTGGGCAAGCGCCGCGGCGACGACGCCGTCATCGTCTTGATGGAGCTGGTGCAGGAGCCGGTGAAGTTCAAGAACAAGGCTGCCAGCACCGACGATACCGCTGATAAGGGCGGGCTGAAGGTAGAGAAGAAGCCCAGAAGGGCCAAGAAGGCTGCCGATGATGCTGATGCCAAGACTGAGGAAGCTGCTGAGGACGCTAAGGCTGAGGACGCTGCTGAGGCTGAGGAAGCTGCCGAGGCTGAGGACGCTAAGGTAGAGGAAACTGCTGCTGAGGAAGCTGCTGCTGCTGAAGAAACTACCGAAGCTGAGGATGCTGTAGACGATGTTGCCGCCGAGGACGCTGAAGAGGCACCGACGGAGGAAGAGGCTCCCGTAGAGGAAGCCCCAACAGCATCCGAGGACGAGGCACCTCCTGAGGACGCTCCCGCTGAGGCTGCCGCAGAGACTGAGGAAGCTGCTGAGGAAGCCCCCGCAGAGGAAGCTGCAGAGCCTCCTGCAGAGGACAAAGCCCTCGCAGAGGAAACTCCCACAGCAGAAGCTCCAGCCGAAGATGAGCCCAGCAAATAACTCTAGTTACGGTGATTGCCAGAAGAGTCTGCTCGCGCGGCAGGCTCCTTCTCGCTTGCACCGGAAAGACGCAAGCCTGTTTGCCGAGTTTGCCGACCAGGCGCAGGTCAAGCGCTGCCTCGGCTGGACCAGCTTGGCCACCAACCCGCCGCTCGACCTCGCGGAGATAGCGGCCATAGCGGCAGGCATCCGCATGGAGGGCCTCGACGCCGTCGTCCTCATAGGGCAGGGTGGCTCTTCTCAGGCATCCATGACGATTACCAAGCTCTACGAAGTGGGCCACGGCAGCAAGGTCTGCTTCCGTACGATGGACTCACTCTCGCCGGTCTTTGTCAACCACATCCTCCAGTCCTCCGACCCCGGGCGCACGCTCTACATCGTCTCCAGCAAGTCGGGCTCTACTATCGAGCCCCTGATGCTGGAGCGCGTGGCCTGGCAGTACGCAACCGGACACTTGGGAAGCAAGGGCGCGGCCAAGCGCTTTGTGGCCATCACCGACCCAGGCAGCAGGCTCGAGCAACTGGCCTTTGTCAAGGACTACCGCTTTGTCTTTTCGTCGCCCTCCGACGTGGGAGGCAGGTTCTCTGCCCTCAGCGTGTTTGCCCTCTTTCCCGCGGCCTGCATTGGTATTGACATAGAGCAGGTGGTGGCCAGTGCCGCCCGCGTGGAGCAGCGCTGTGCCGCGGACACCGAGGACAATCCCGCGCTCGACATGGCCTGCTTCATCTATGACAACTACCGGCAGGGGCGCGACAAGATAGCCCTCATCATGCCGCGGTCGGGGGCGGTGTTTGGCCTGTGGTTTGAGCAGCTCATCGCCGAGAGCCTGGGTAAAAAGGGCAAAGGCATCCTGCCCAATGTGGAGGTCGATGCCTCGATACTGCACGTGCCGCGGGAGGACAGCCTCATCATTACCTATACGGTGGGCCATTCCGAGGGTTTTGCGGAGTCGCTCGAACACGTGGACGCCTCCATACCCGCACGGCATTATCGGCTCGACTCGGTGGACGAGCTCTTCGACCGCTTTGTCATCTGGGAGTACACCGTGGCCCTGCTCGGGCTTCTCATGGAGATAAACCCCTTTGACCAGCCCGATGTCGAGGACACCAAAAAGCGGGTGCGCGCGCTGCTGGCACATCAGGGCAAAGACGACAGGGCAAAAAGCAAAAAAGGGGAGGGGGAGGCGAGTACCGTCGTACTCCCGGACGAGGAAGAGTGCGCTGACTACTTTGAGCTCACCTTCTCCGAGATGGACTACATCCGGTGCATACGCATCTCCCGGGCGCTCCTGCAGGGCTCCGACCTCGTAGAGGGCGAGATAACCGTAGACCACGCGATACGAGCCCTGCTCAATACGCTCCGCTTTGGCGACTACTTCTCCTTTAACGCCTTTTTGCCGTTCAGAGGCTACGGACGCAGAGAGGCGCTGGAGCGGATGCGCAACCGCATCGCGAGCCGCCTGGGCATTGCGACCTGTCTGGAGATAGGCCCCCGGTACCTGCACTCCACAGGCCAGCTGCATAAGGGCGGCCCCAACACGGGTGTATTCTGCTTTCTCTCTGCCGACGAGACGGACGACATCGAGATACCCGGTGAGGACTTTACGCTCGGAAATCTGGCCGCCATCCAAGCCCAGGGCGACTTTGCCGCGCTGGCCGCCCGCGACCGCCGTGCCATCCAGATTCATCTGGCCAGCAACGACTCCGAGACCCTCAGCCGCTTTGCCGACCGCTTCTGCCTGGCGGTGTCGGCTGTTAAGCGCCTGCAATAGTTTAGGCGGAGAAGGCCGAAAATCAAACATACTACTCTAACGGGAGGTGCGCAAACATCCTTACCAAGGAGCCTGGGCACATCAAGCGTTATAATGCTCAAATAGGTCGTTCGAGCAGAGCCAAACCGCTCTTGAAACGGTCAATGTGGCTTTAAGGCCATTAAGGCATAGCAGCAAGGGACGTGACAAAGCGTGCCAACCCAACGCGGCCTTGGCAGATGCCTGACGAAGAGCACGAAGGAGAGTCACAGGGAGAAACAGAGGGAGAAGCACATGGAGAAGCACACGGCACAGGTGTATGTAGCGACGATGCGGGTGGCTCCGGACGACAGCGTGCCCGCAAAGCTCAGGCGGCTTCTGGCGGCGGTTGGCTTGGAGGGCCTTGACCTGCCGGGGAAGTACGTGGCGATAAAGACGCATTTTGGTGAGCAGGGCAACGTCAGTTTTCTTAAGCCCCTCTATACGCGAACCGTTGCGCAGGAGGTGAGGCGGCTCTCCGGAAAGCCCTTTGTCACCGATTGCAGCACACTCTATGTGGGCATGCGTAACGATCTCATCGACCACCTGGAGTGCGCACGGCTCAACGGCTTCAATCACGATTCCTGCGGCTGCGAGGTGGTCATTGCCGACGGCCTGCGTGGGGACGATGAGGTGATAGTGCCGCTGCCGGATGGCAGCTATGTGCAGGAAGCACGCATTGGCCGCGCCATTCTCGACGCCGACGTGCTCATCTCACTCACCCACGCCAAGGGCTGTGCGTCGTCGGCCTTTGGCGGCACCATCAAGAACCTTGGGATGGGCTGCGGCTCACGGGCCGGCAAGATGGTCATGCACTCGAAGGGCATGCCCAGCGTCATTGCCGAAAAGTGTACAGGCTGCCGCAAGTGTCTCAAAAGCTGCGCTCACGATGCCATCGATATAGTCGAGCACAAGGCACACATCAACGAAAACTGCGTGGGCTGCGGCCATTGCATCAGCTACTGCCCGCAGAAAGCGGTCAATCCTGCCTGGAACCGCAACTGGGAGGACATGCAGATAAAGATGGCCGAGTATGCCACCGCTGTGGTGCGCAAGGTGCAAGCCCTGCATGTGGCCATCGCCATAGATATAACCCCGCAGTGTGACTGCTTTGCCGGCAACGACGCGCCCATGGTACCCAACGTGGGCATGTTTGCCTCACTCGACCCCGTCGCGCTTGATCAGGCGGTCGGAAACGCCATCAACGCGCAACCGGTCATCGCGGGGAGCGCCCTATCCGAGAAATACGCCGCTGCCGCAGCCGCAGCTAACCCCGCCAACCCCGCATCAGATGCTTCCTCCGTGGACTCCGCGGCAGGCGCTTCTTCAGGTGAGGGGGAGATGAACCATCTGCACGCCATCAATCCCGCCTCGGACTGGACGCTCGCACTCGCCCACGCGGAGAGTCTGGGCATCGGCACGCGCTCGTACGCGCTCATTACTGTGGAGTAGGGTGCGTGATCGTCCTCAGAATGCGGCTCTTCCGCCCGGCACACCCCTTGCGAATCAATTGACCTGCAAGACGAGATAGCTGTTCAAGGCGTCGGTTCTGCCGTCAGCCTTGAAACGCGCGACCAGCCTTGCCTTACCTGCAAGCCCGTCTATCAGGTGGTCAACCTCAGCATCGGTAAAGCTGTGGCAGTATCGGTAGGCTCCGGTACTGTCTTGCCAACCCAGCAGGTAGTCGCCTGCGTCAAGCGGCGGCAGCTGCAGTTCGGCCAGGGCCCGGCCGTGCGTGGCCAGTGCCTTTTCTGCTAACCCCTTCTCCTGGGCAAACTGCCAGAAAGACACCAGCACACAACCGCCGGGCCGGGCTTGCTCAACGAGGCTCAACAGTACCTTCTCGCGATACTCCACAGTAGGAACATGATGCAGAAAGCCAAACGCGACAGCAAGATCACAGGGAGGGGCCTGAAAGTGCCCGTGCACATCGACACCTCGGCAGACAAGGTCGAGAACATCGAGATCCTGGTGCTTGAGGACTGCAGTGGCAGCGGCGTCGCTGCGCGCTGTTGCAGGCAGAAAACCCCGTTCAGCTTTCTCAGACACCAGTTCTGTGCAGTTGTCCACCGTATAGAAGGTGAGCGCTGTCTCAGGCAGCGCGGCACTCAGAAAGGCCTCAAAGCGCAGGTTGCCACACGCGAGGTCAAACACCGTGAGGCTCGCGGGCGCCCAATCAGGGCCAGCCTTATCCATGCCGGACACGGCAGTCTGAACCGCCAGTATCTCTTGCACACTCTCCAGACAGCGCTGCCACCCTTTCCAGGGGGCCTGACGCGTCTCAGAGAACGATGCGGCATGCCTGCGGTAGAACCTGGTGTTAAGCGTACAGAGTTGCCTTGCCGTTTGATTATTCATCGGTCATCACCACCAGGATGTATTATAGAATTATTTACCATGGAAGCGGTCCTCCTTGACATATTCCTTGCACTGCGCACACAGGGCGAGCTGAGCGGCAAGCAGCTTGACCAGATCATCCGCAGGCACAATAAGCTGCAGGCGAATGCCCGGCTGAGCAGCACCACCAAGCCAGCACGCTTTCGCTTCGCCAAAAAGGAGCTCCTCCCTTTCTATCTGCACATCAAGAGCGCCGACCCCGTGCGTTGGAACAGCTGGGGCCTCAGCGAGGAACTCGAACTGAAGGTACTCAATCTGCTGAGGGTCAAGCCCCGGAGGACCGCCTCGGGCGTGGCGACCATCACGGTGATAACCAAGCCGTGGCGGTGCTCGGGCACCTGCCTGTACTGCCCCAACGACCTGCGCATGCCCAAAAGCTACCTCTGCGGAGAGCCGGCCTGCCAACGCGCTGAGCGCAACTACTTTGACCCGTACCTCCAGGTAAGCTCACGACTCGGGGTATTGCGCGATATGGGCCACATCACCGACAAGGTAGAGCTCATCGTGCTCGGCGGCACCTGGAGCGACTACCCTCTGCCGTATCAACTCTGGTTCATCAAGGAGCTGTTTCGGGCGCTCAACGAGGGCACGGCCCAGCAACAGAACGCAGACGCCCGCACTGCGTTTTACCAGCGCTCGGAGCTGAGCAACGAGGCGGACGAGCTGGAGCGGCGTGTAAGGCCTATGCAACAGGCGGTCAATCGGGGCGAGCTGGGCTACAACGATGCCATCGCCCAGCTGTATGAGCAGAACTCCGCCTGGATACACGCAAGCAGCCTGCAGCACGCCACCATGCAGGAGTTGGAGGATCAGCAAAAGGTCAACGAGACAGCCAAGCACCGGATGGTAGGCCTGGTGGTGGAAACAAGACCCGATACCATCACACCCGCCTCCCTCACCCTGCTCAGACGCATGGGCTGCACCAAGATACAGATGGGAGTCCAGAGCCTGGACCCCGCGACACTTCGCCTGAACGACCGCAGTATCGGCGTGGAACAGATACGATCCGCCTTTGAACTCGTGCGCGTCTTTGGCTTTAAGATACTGGGACACTTCATGGTCAACCTGTACGGCGCCACCGCAGAAAGCGACAGGCAGGATTACCTGCGCTTCGTTGCGGAGGCCCCCTTTCAGCCCGATGAGCTCAAGCTTTATCCCTGCTCGCTCGTTGAGGGGGCACGCCTGTGCAGCAAATGTGCTAACGGCACGTGGAAACCCTATACCGAGTGCGAGCTTCTGGATCTCCTGACCGCCGACCTGCTCGCCACACCGCCCTTTGTGAGAATATCGCGGATGATCCGGGACATATCGGCCGCAGACATTCTCGTGGGAAACAAAAAGACCAACCTTCGACAGATGGTGGAGCACAATGCCGAGGCGGCGGGGGATACGATCTGGGAGATACGCCATCGCGAGATAGCGACGAGTGTGCCAGCTCTTGAGGATCTGCAACTCATCGACCGATGCTATGAGACAAGCGTGAGCACGGAGCATTTTCTCGAGTGG
>JAIRZP010000059.1 GCA_031267175.1 Coriobacteriales bacterium
GGACCTGGACAAGGCTGCCGAACACCGCCTCGGTTCCAATGAGATAGGCACGACCCACCGCGGCATCGGACCCGCATATCGTGACAATGCGGCACGGAGCGGCCTGCGCGAGCAGGACCTGCTGGACGAGGACATCTTTTCGCTCAAAGTAGACGAGGCACTCAAGGAGAAGAACGACATCCTCACCAAACTGTATAAGTTGCCGCCGTATACCACTGAACAGATCTGCGAGCTCTATGCTCCCTATGCCCAGCGCCTGACTCCGCATATCGCGGATACGCGGGCGCTGTTGCACCGTGAGCTCCAGGCGGGCAAGCGCGTGCTGTTTGAGGGAGCGCAGGGTACGCTGCTCGACATCGACCACGGCACCTATCCGTTTGTGACCAGCTCATCGTGCACCGCGGGAGGAGCGGTCACCGGCTCCGGCGTGGGACCCAAGGCCATCGACCGGGTGTTGGGCATCATCAAGGCCTACATCACGCGGGTGGGCTCGGGGCCGTTTCCCACGGAGCTTGCCGCAGACGACGAGACGGGGAGGACGCTCTCCCATATCGGCGGAGAGGTCGGGGTCACCACGGGCCGTGCCCGGCGCTGTGGGTGGTACGACGCGGTCATCGCCCGCTATGCCGTGGAGGTCAACGGCCTCACCGACCTGTGCGTGACCAAGCTGGACGTACTCAGTACGCTGCCGACCATCAAGATCTGCGTGGCCTATGAATGGGAGGGCAGGCGCTTTACCACCCTGCCGAGCATACAGAACATCGTGCATCATCCTAAGCCGGTGTACGAGGAACTGCCGGGCTGGCAGAGCGACATCACCCAGTGCAGGGTGTTTGATGAACTGCCCTGCGAGGCCCGGGCCTACATAGAGCGGTTAGAAGAGCTGGCCGGGGTTCGTGTGAGCATGATCGCCGTAGGGCCCGACCGTGAGCAGACCATCATGCGCGGCTGGTAGCAGAGGCAAGCAAAGCATCACGATAAGAGGGAGAAAACCATGACCATCCAAAACGAAACCCTGGACGTACTGGCCAGACGCGCTACCTGCAGGGCCTTTACGGACAAGCCGGTGGAGAAGGAGAAGCTCGAAGCCATTGCCCTGGCGGGCGTGCAGGCCCCTTCGTCCAACAATATGCAGGGCTGGCGCATCTCTGTTGTCTCAGACAAAAGCTACGTGGACTATCTCGATGAGCTTTCGATAACTGCCATCAAGACCAATAACCCGCGCATGTATGAGCGGATAATGAGCCGTTCGGGCAAGACGCTGTATAACGCACCCGTGCTTATCGCCATCGCTACGCCTCGTTCTGTGCAGTATTCCGTAGACATGGACAGCGGCATCGTGTGCGAGAACATGGTGCTCGCGGCAACGGCCCTGGGGCTCGACACCTGCATCAACCGCATGGTGACCGCCGGAATACAAGGGCCGCATAAGCAGGAGATCTACGATACGCTGGGCATTCCCGAGGGCTTTGAGTTCTCCATAGCAATCCTGGTGGGCTACTCTGAGCAACCGGCAACGCCGCACATCGCAGACGAAAGCAAGATAGTCTTCATAGAGGACGCAGGCTCGCGGTAGAGGCATTCTGTGCAAGAGGCCGGTTTTGCCGTGTTGTGGTAGGATTATGCACGGCTTGGGCGGCAACACACTCCGAACCTGGTCAGGTCTTGACGGAAGCAGCCATAAGGGGCAGCTGTTGAGCGCCCGAGCCATCTGACGGCGCGAGAGCCCACGGTTTCTCCGTGCCCGTTCGTAGTGCCCGAGCCCCAACGCAAAGGATTGCATGGAAATAATCCAGTTCTTTATCGACCTGCTGCGCGATCCGCGGCAATTTATCGCAGACTGGATTACCAATCTTGGGCCTATCTGGGTCTACATACCCCTGTTCATCATCATCTTTGTGGAGACCGGGCTGGTCGTGATGCCGTTTCTTCCGGGGGACTCCCTGCTTTTTGCTGCCGGAGTCTTTGCAAATGGGGGAGGGCTCAACCCTGTTCTTCTCATTTGCCTGCTCAGCCTCGCCGCGATACTCGGCAACACCTCCAACTACTGGATTGGCCGCAAGATAGGGCAGGCTATTATCGACGGCGGACGCGTCAAGGCCCTCACCCCCGAGCGTATCGAAAAAACGCAGGTGTTCTTTGATAAATACGGCCTGCTGGCGATAGTGGTCACGCGGTTCTTCCCTATTATCCGTACCTTTGCGCCGTTTCTGGCCGGAGTCGGCACGATGCATTTTGCGCGCTTTACGCTGTTCAATGCCATCGGTGGCATTCTCTGGGTGAGCCTCTTTACACTGCTCGGCTACTTTTTTGGCGGTATCCCGTTTGTGCAGGACAACTTTGAATGGGTCATCATCGCCATAGTGGTCATCAGCTTTTTGCCCACGGTCATCGGCATCGTCCAGAACCGGCTCAAGAAGGCGCGGAGCAACAAGGGCAAGGACACAACGGATGCTGAGTGAACGGCTCCAGACACGGGTGATGAAGGCGCTCAGCTCCGGCTATCTGGACATGGAACCGTTGGGGGGCGTGCGGGCGTCCCTGCCTGCCGCGCGAGACCGCCAGACACCGTGCTTGCTCTATGTGCATATACCGTTTTGCGAGCGGCTCTGTCCCTACTGCTCATTTTGCAGGTATCCGTTTGACGAGCTGCGCGCGCGCGCGTATTTTGCCTGTCTGCGGAGTGAGATGCAGATGGTGGCACGCCTGGGCTATGCGGTGGAGTCCCTCTACATCGGTGGTGGCACGCCCACCATCCTCATAGATGAGCTGGCCCGAACCATCGACTACGCGCACGAGCTGTTCAAGCTGCGGGAGGTTTCGTGCGAGACCAATCCCAATCATCTTATTCCCCGGGTACTGGATGTCTTGGATGGCAGGGTGCAGCGGCTCAGCGTGGGCGTACAGAGTTTTGACGACGGTCTGCTCAAGCGTATGCGCCGCTTTGACAAGTATGGGAGTGGCGAGGAGATACTCGAGCGCCTGCTGGCCTCTGAAGCGCGCTTTGAGAGCCTTAACGCCGACATGATCTTCAACTTTCCTTCACAAACCGAGGACATCCTCATCTACGACCTGGCCTGTATCCTGGAAAGCCGGGTGAGCCAGTGCACCTTCTACCCGCTGATGGCGTCGCCTGCCGTAGAGAAGTCTCTGGCAGCCACCGTCGGCAAAGTGGATTATCGCAGAGAGGCACAGTTCTATGAGCTGATTTGCGAGGTGCTGGCAGCGCCTGCATGTTCGTCTGGGTCGGCACCTACACACGCTCACACACTCGCACCCATACCTGCCCTTTCATCCTCATCCACGTCCGATTCCACTCCTGCTCCCACTTCGGCACCCACGCACACGCCTGCCCTGTCGCTGGGTCTCCCGCAGACATCCTCCGCGGCTTTTTCCTTTGGCAGCGCCTGGACCTTTAACGCTTCTGACACAGCGATGATTGACGAGTACATCATCAACTACGAGGAATACCCTGCCATTGGTGCCGGCGGCTTCTCGTACCTCAGCGGCAGCCTCTATGCCAACACCTTCAGCGTGGACGAGTACATCCGCCGCCTTGAGTCCGGGCAGATGAGCGTCAAACAGCGCAGCCGCTTCTCAAAAACCAGCAGAATGCGGTACCGCCTGATGATGCAGCTCTTTGGGCTCGAGCTTGACAAAGCCGCGTGGAAGAGGGATTTTGGCGTGGGCGTGGCCGCGGGGCTCCCGGCCGAATACGCCTTCTTCAAAGCTGCGAGTGCCTTTGCCGTTGACAATAAGGCGCGAATAACCCTCACGCCAAAAGGTCGTTACCTCCTCGTGGCGCTGATGCGCGAGTTCTTCATCGGCGTCAACGGCCTCAGAGACCTGGCCCGCTCTACGCTCCCTCCTGAGGAACAGGATCTGGTGTTTACCTGAGGCAAGGAAACCTGAAGCTGCTGTTTCTTTTGTCTTCCTCATTGTCCTTCTCCATAATTTCTTTGTTGCTCTCCCCTCCCCAAAGTATCAGTTATGCGACGGTAACTTAAGTGGGCTTGCCTTATATGTTATGATGGATGCTCACGATATTGTCTCCTCGGGAGAAAGCCAGGGTCTACTTATATGGATTTAGAACAGCAGGGGCAACTTGTTAACATTATTCGTGATAAGCTGACAGACTTATCAGGCGAAAGACTCAGAATCAGAGCGAACATGGGCCGTTCGAGGATTATGGAATGCGAGGGAGTCATTACCCAGGCACATCCGCAGCTCTTTATCATGGAGCTTGAATTACGGCGCGGCAATGTCCGTCGTCAGTCGTACCAGTACGTTGACATACTCACGGGCACGGTCGAACTGAGCATCGTGGAGAGCCAGGAGTTGCTCTTTCCCACGTTTTCGCAAATCCCCAACTAGGATCGCCGATGTATTCATTGCCGCGCCTGTTTCACTCGTTCACAGCAAACCCACCCCATTGTTGCGGGCGAGTGAAGCAGGCGCGGCAATCCAGCTCTTTGTACGAAGGAGCGAGGGCTCATAGCAATTATGCATGAGGCGAGACGGGGCAGGGAATCTGCTTCAAGCACTAGTCCTTCAACATCGCATTAACCTCGGCCTGGGTAAACACCGGGCCGTCGAGGCAGATGTACTTGCTGCCCACGTTGCACCGGCCGCACTTGCCAATGCCGCACTTCATCCGCATCTCGAGCGTGGTGAGGATATGGTCGTCAGGCACACCCATCTCGGCCAGGGCCTTTGAGCAGGTGCGGTAGAGGCTCGGGCCACCGCAGAGCACCGCCGTGGTATGGGAGATGTCCAGCCCCAGGCTCGTCAGAAACGGAGCGGTATACTCCACGGGCCCTTCCCAGTCTTCGCTTGGACGATACACACTCACGTGTATATGGGTGTTCGGCTCTGCCGGCCAGAGATCAAAGAGCTGCTCCTTAAACACCAGGTCTGCCTTGGTCGAGGCGCTGTAGACCAGGTCGATACGCCCGTAGTCCGCGCGAAATGCGAGGGTATGGAGCAAGAAGGTGCGCACCGGCGGGAGCCCAATGCCTCCCGCGATAAACAGCATGTTGTGCCCCTTACACTGCTCCACCGGCCAGGCGTTGCCATAGGGGCCTCTCACGATAACCTGCGAGCCCGGATAGAGCAGATGGAGCCGCTCGGTGACGGTGCCGACCTTTTTAACGGTAAACTCAAGCCAGTCCGCACCTCCCATGGAAACGCAGAACATGCACTCGCCGTGCTCCACGATACCCAACATCCCCAGCTGCCCGGGCACAAACCTAAAGGGAAGCGCGCCGTCAAGCGTCTGAACTCTGAAGGACTTGACGTCGCTGGTTTCCTCGGTAATCTCGATGACTTTGCACACCGTGGGAACAAGCGGGTTGTTTTCGCACGAACAATCGTGAGTAAGCTCAATCATTGCCAGCCACCTTCTCGGAATCCTCGATTATCCGGGTAATGTCGATGCCCACCGGACACATCTCTATACAACGTCCGCAACCACTGCAAAGCGAGCTGCCATAGCGGCTGTCAAAGAAGCTGAGCTTGTGCATGAACCGGTTGCGCAGGCGCTTCATCTTGGTAGGCCGTGGGTTGTGATTGCCGGCCATGAGCGTGTAGTCCGTAAACATGCAGCTGTCCCAGCTGCGGAACCGGTAGCCTTCATTGCCCCGGTTGTTCTGACTCATATCAAAGCAGTAGCAGGTGGGGCACACAAAGGTGCAGGTGCCGCAGTTAAGGCACTTCAAGCTGAGATCGTTCCAGTAGGGGCTGTCAAACATTGTTTC
>JAIRZP010000082.1 GCA_031267175.1 Coriobacteriales bacterium
GGCCGTCTTGAGTGGGTGCTGCGCCTGCTGGGCTTTGCGGCCTTCATGACGCTCTTCCTCTCGGCGGGGTTTGCCATCTGCTCAATGCTGACAGACACCCTGCCACCCCTCGCAGAATACCTGATAGCGGTTTGGATAGGGTTCTTCCTCTTCTTTCTCGCAGCCCTCATCTTCCAAAGAATTGCACGACACAAGCTCATAGATCAGCATGAGCGGCAGCACCATATCATCCTTGATGCCCTGGAACGCATCTCGAGGGGTGACTTCAACGTGTTTGTTGAGGCGGATGCGGAGATCCACAATGAGTTTGCCCATGCCATCAACGACATGGCGCGGAATCTCGGCACACTTGAGACCATGCGGCAGGATTTTATCTCCGATGTGTCGCACGAGATCCAGTCGCCGCTCACGAGTATAGGCGGGTTTGCGGAACTGCTCCAAAACCCCGATCTCCCAACCGACGAGCGGCTGCGCTACGCAGGGATAATCCGCGCCGAGAGCAGGCGGCTCTCCAAACTGAGCGACAACCTGCTCAAGCTGTCCTCGCTGGACAATGACCCGCTGAGCACAGCCGAGTTCCGGCTTGATACGCAGCTCTCAGACGTTATTCTGACCTTTGAGCCGCAGTGGTCGGCCAAGGGCATCGTCCTGGAAGCCGAGCTGCCCAGGTACACGCTCTGCGGGGACGTGGGCCTGCTGTCGCAGGTATGGGTGAACCTCCTGCATAACGCCATCAAGTTCACGCCCGAGGGCGGGAGGATCACCGTTTCGCTTACGGTAGAGGACGCAGCCTACGGAGCAGGCGGGGAAGTAAGCAAGGGCGCGGGCGCGACCAATGCCGCTACCGGAAACGCAGGCGCAACCATCAGGATCTCCGACACCGGCGTCGGCATCTCCCCGGAGGACCAGATCCACCTCTTTGAGCGCTTCTACAAGGCCGACAAGGCCCGCGACCGCGCCCTCGGCGGCAACGGCCTGGGACTCTCCCTCGTCAAAAAGATCGTAGAACTCCACGAGGGGCACATAACCGTAGAGAGCACCATCGACCAGGGCACGAGCTTTGAGGTTTTTCTCCCCGATTTACCCTCCGTTTAAGCTGATGTTACTCTCCGTTTAATCTGGAGCCGTATGCTGAGGCAGCACCAACACACGGTGCAAGCACACAGGACGGCACCAGCAGACACAACGGAGGCAGCTTACATGAGTACGGTTATTGAGGTCAACAATCTCGTCAAGCGGTATAAGGGCGCGAAGGAGCCCAGTGTTGACGACATCAGCTTCTCGGTTGAGCGCGGCGAGTTCTTCGCCTTTCTTGGCCCCAACGGTGCTGGCAAGACCACGACCATCTCCATCCTCGCCACCACGCTTTCCAAGACGAGCGGCGAGGTGAGGATTGCCGGGTTTGATGTGGCCAGAGAGGCGCGGCAGGTGCGCGAGAAGGTGGGCATCATCTTTCAGCAGCCGAGCCTCGACCCCAATCTCACCGCGGAGGAGAACATCCGCTTTCACGCCTGCCTCTATGGCATGTGCGGCTATCGTCCCGGCTTCCGTCTCATGCCCGCCGCCTACCAAAGCAAGGTGATCGAGCTTGCGGAGCTCGTGGGCATTGAGGACGTGCTCTTCAAGCCCATCAAGAAGCTCAGCGGCGGCATGCAGCGCAAGCTCGAGATAATCCGGAGCCTCATTCACACGCCCGACGTGCTGTTTTTGGACGAGCCCACGCAGGGCCTCGACGCGGTGAGCCGCCGCAGCCTGTGGAACTACCTCGACGAGACGCGCAGGCGCTACGGCACGACGGTCTTTCTCACCACGCACTACATCGACGAGGCGGAACACGTCGATACGGTCTGCATCATCAACCACGGCAGGATAGCGGTGTGCGCCTCACCTGAGGAGATGAGGCGTGCCGTGCACTTTGACCCGACCCCCAGGGTCTGCCTGCCGTCGCTTGAAGACGCCTACGTGGAGTTTTTGAAGGGAGGCAGGGCGGCATGACTGAGAAACTGTATGTAGAGGTGCTGGACAGGATTTCTGATGGAGGGCCGGGCGGCCTGGTGGAGATGACCCTGGCTGAGGTGGCTTTGGGTGAGAGGCCGTTGGAACGCAGGCGTTCACGGGCCTTCAGGGAGCTCAACTCCATCCTCACCGTCATGGCGCGTGAGATAACGCTGCTGCTCAAATCGCCGAGCACCCTCATCGTAAGCCTCGCCATGCCCGTCGTGATGATGGGCATGATAGGCGGCAACCTCATGCAGAACATGGCCGGTGGCCTGGGTTTTGACCTGGGCAGCTTCATGCTTGTGGGCATGCTCGTCAACATGTTGTTCATGATGGTGTCGATGAACATGACCTCGCTCGTTGAAGACCGCGAGACCGACTTCAACCAGGAGATGCTCGTCTCACCCGTGTCACGCTATTCACTCGTCATCGGCAAGATACTCGGCGCGACCTTTGGCGCGATACTGAGCATGGTGGGCGCGCTGCTGGTCGGCCTTGTCATGGGCATTACGCTGCCGGTGGAGAAGCTGCTGCTGATACTCGCGCTCTCGCCGCTGTTCTGCCTCACGGGCGGTGCGCTCGCGATGATGCTGATTGGGCTCATCCGAAGCAAGAAGGCCGCAAATATGGCCGTGACGCTCATAACGATGCCACAGATGTTCCTCTCCGGCGCCATCATCCCCATCAACCATTCCGACGGCCTGCTCATGGTGCTCTCGCGGCTCATGCCCATGACCTACTGCCTCGATCTGGCGCGCGCCGTCGTCAACGCAGGAACGCCCGAATACGACAGCGTCGTGATGTTCGACCCCGTCGTAAACTTTGCGGCGATCGCCGGCCTGACGCTCGTGTGCCTCATTGCCGGCACCTTCTTCTACGCACAGAGCGGAAAGAATCGATGAGGCAATCGCTGAGCTGAGAGACGAGGCTGCGCACACCGTCAAGAACCAAGCACCCTACTGCAGCCGGGAGCCGATCAAACAAAGCAAAGGATGGTACACAATGAAAACTCAAACGGAGCGAGGGCAGATAGTCAAGACTGCCTTTGTCTGGGTCAATCCACGAAACTG
>JAIRZP010000100.1 GCA_031267175.1 Coriobacteriales bacterium
GGATATATTACGAACGCTCTTACATGAGAAAAGCTCGCAAAGGTGAGAGATTGCACGAAACACCACCTTTTAGCTGCGGTTTTATTGGTCGGGCAGACAGGATTTGAACCTGCGACCCCTTGACCCCCAGTCAAGTGCGCTACCAAACTGCGCCACGCCCCGACGGTATAACGCGCTGCACACAGAAGAACAGCGCGAAAGAACTATAACACAACTCGATGCTTTGCGTCAGAGTTGAATTAAGGGAGAGAAGAGGTAGAAGAGGTACCGACATCCGGCATCGATCTCCCTATAGTATAGGATGCTCTAGCGCCCATTGTCTGCCGTAGAGGGCCATCTCATCGCGGAAGATAGCGTCATTCCATTCGCGGAAGCACCTCCCGTTGGCAATACCGGGAAAGAAGCGACCTGCCGGGCAATACTCATCAAAGGCACGACGCACCTCGGCCCGTATCGCCTCCTCCGAAATATTCTCGATGTCAATTTTGGGGCCGTCCACGCCACCTATCATCGGCAGCTCCCCCTGGGTTATCTCCTGGATTGCCACAATGTCATTTTGCGGAATGACACCCTGCCAGATATCCACACCCATCTCAACCATGTCCTCCGCAAACGGTTGGGCAAAACAATCGCAGTGCAGCACAAACAGCATCCCAGCCGCATGGGCGGCTTCTACAAGCTCCTGGGTGAGGGGCTTGATGAGCTTCCGCCATATTTCGGGCGGCAGAAAGACATTCGTTTTGGAGCCCCAGTCGTCCTGGTAGAAGATGACGTCGGGCTTGAACTCCTTCGCAACGGCCTCTATGTAGGCAAGCTTGAAGTCCGCGATGACCCTGAGGATCTCTGCCATCTCATCTTGATACAGCATGTAGTTGACGAGCGCCTCTTCAAAGCTCATGAGGTGATGGGAGCGCTCAAACAGTCCGCCCGCGCTGAAGCAGGCGAGGAAACTCGCGTTTCGGTCAACCGCTGCTGCCGCCGCTTTTGCGATGGACCAATCAAGGTTCTCGAGCGTGGGAACGGTGAGGGAGGTCTCCCACTCTTCTATGTCCTTGATAACCAGGGCGTCAGGCCGTGCCGTAGGGTGCTGCCCGGGTGCACCGACCGGCCAGACGAACTCAGTACCCCACGAATCCAGATATTTCTGTCCATCCTGCGCGATGACATCCTGCAAAAAGATAGGGTCGGGTGCAAACTCCAGCGAATCCATGAAGTCAAAGTAGTAATCGGGCTGCTTTCGCGCGAGGATTGCCAGCGCGTTTTCACGCTTGGTATGCGTTGCACCCTCGATAGTCTTGTTGCCCTTGCTCATGTGTAGGAGTTCGATGTCGTCCGCTGTTCTCGCCATAGTGTATTCCTCCGAACCTCGGGGTATATGCCACGGCTATTTTAGCATTACCAAGGCAAGGATGGGGAACAGCACAAAGCTGCAGCGTCCTCGGCTCAAGTAAAGTCTGAGCGCAGCAGGATTGTATACGGGGCCCCCGCAACGTTTGCGCAAGTGAGCGTTGCGGGGAGAAGGAGCAGCAACGGGGCTTAGTGGAGTTTGCTCTACATGGAGCCCCCGAAAATCGCCTATGCGCGAAGCGCATGATTTTTGGGGAAAAGGAGCAGCAACGGAGCGGGCGGAGGGCAGCACTTACTTTGCACCCAACAGAGTGGCAGTACCCACTAGCCTCTTGGGCAAAGTAAGTGCTGCCCGGAGCTTAGCGCAGTTTGCTGCGACGTGGTGGAGCTTACGGGGATCGAACCCGTGACCTCTTGGCTGCCAGCCAAGCGCTCATCCCAGCTGAGCTAAAGCCCCACACAAGGCGTCTGTGCCAGTATAGCAAAAGTTGCGTGCCTGTGCGTGGACGTTTTCATGACATTTTTGGTGGACTCTTCTCCAGCCCTTCTCTGTCTCGCCAGACATATGAGATAATCGGTGCATGACAAACACTCACCTCACACACCTGGAAGGCTTGAAGAAGCAACTGGAGGCCGTTCCCCGGGAACCGGGCGTCTATCTCTGGAAGGACGCCGATGGCACGGTGCTCTATGTGGGCAAGGCCAAGCAGCTCAGGGCCAGGATGCGCCAGTATGTCAACCTTCAGGACGAGCGAGCCACCATTCCCGCGCTCATGGCAGGCACGCGAAGCTTTGACTATCTCGTCACCACGAGCGAGCACGAGTCGCTCATTCTGGAGAAGAATCTCATCAACCAGTTCTCGCCGCCGTTTAATGTAGGGTTCAAGGACGACAAGAGCTATCCGTTCATCGCGCTCACCCTGGGCGACGCCTATCCGGCCATCAAATACACGCGCGAAAAACCGCAGGCAGGCACGCGGTACTTTGGCCCCTACACCGATGCCCGCGCGGCGCATGAGACCATGGACACCGCCCGGCGCATCGTGCCGCTCTGCAAGGCGGCCTGTGTGGAGTGGAAGCGCCTGAACAAAGCCCTCGCCAGCGGTAAGACCCCGGAAACGGCGCTCAGCTACGCCAGGCCCTGCTTTGACTACCACGTGGGGCTCGGGCCCGGGCCCTGCGCTGGTGCCTGCTCCCCATTGGCCTACCAGCAAAGCGTGCAGCAGATAATCCGCTTTCTCAGCGGGCATCGGCGCGAGTTTATCACGGCACTCGAGGACGAGATAGACGAAGCGGCCTCAAACCTCGATTTTGAGCGTGCCGCACGCACCAAGAAGCGCCTGGAGACCCTGCTCAGGCTCAAGGATAAGCAGAATGTCGTGCTGAGCCCGCGCCTCAACGCCGACGCCATCGGCTTTTATCGTGAGGAAACCATCACCGGCGTACAGGTTCTCAGCGTACGGGAGGGTGTGGTCCTGCTCAAAAACGAGTTTATCCTGGACAAAGGCCTGGACGTGGCCGACGACGAGCTCGTCAGCACCTTCCTGCTCAGATACTATGAACAGGCCTCCCAGATTCCCAAGGGAGTGATACTGCGCACCCGGCCGGCCGACGCGGAGGTACTGGAAGCGTGGCTCACCGACAAGCTGGCCTCGGTGCACGGGGCTCGGGTTCGGCTGCAGGTTCCCCTGATGGGAGAGAAGCAGGAGCTTCTCAAACTGGCGGAGCAGAACGCACGGTACGCCCTCTCGCGCTATATGGTGCGCAGCAGCTACATCGAGGACCGCGCCAACAGCGCCCTGCTTGAACTCGAAAGCGCGCTGGCCCTCGATACGCCGCCGATGCGCATCGAGTGCTACGACATATCGACCTTCCACGGGGCCTACTCCGTGGCCTCGATGGTGGTGTTTGAGGGCGGGAGACCCGCCAAAAAGGAGTACCGTCACTTCAAAATCAAGATGCAGAGTGAGGAGTCCAACGACGTTGCCATGATGGCGGAAGTCATCAGGAGGCGTTTCTCTGCCAGGAACCAGGAGAACACCCGTTTTGCTCGCCGGCCCGACCTCATCATCGTGGATGGCGGCAAGCCACAGCTGGGTGCAACGCTGGCGATACTCCGGGAGCTCGAGGTTACCGATGTGAGCGTGGCCGGCCTGGCAAAACGCGACGAGGAACTGTTCGTGGCCTGGCAAAACGAGCCAGTCATTCTGCCGAGCGGCTCCATGGGCCTCTACCTGGTCAAGCAGATACGCGACGAGGCGCACCGCTTTGCCATCACCTTTCATCGCAAGCTCCGGGGCCGGGGCATGACGAGTTCGGTGCTGGACAGCATCCCCGGGCTCGGCCCCAAGCGAAGGAAGCTGCTCAATCGGGCCTTTGGCTCGCAAAAGGCCCTGAAGGCCGCTAGCCTTGAGGACATCACCGCCGTCAAGGGTATTCCCGATGACGTGGCTAAAAGCATCCATTCTGCGTTACACTGACAAAGAGAAAGCCAAGCGGTTCTGGGAGGACCTATGACGGATACAACGAGCAGCACGCGTGTTGAAGACCTGGGAGTGTCCGGGCCTGGGCTGGTGGTCATCACCGGCATGGCCGGAGCCGGAAAAACGCAGGCGCTGCACATGTTTGAGGATGTGGGCTATTTCTGCATTGACAACCTCCCTCCCTCCCTTTTGTTCAACCTGGTCTCGCTTGCCGGACTGCCTACGGGCACCTCGCGCAAGCTGGCCGTCGTCTGCGATCTTCGTTCGCGCGAGTTCTTTGTTGACCTTGAAAAGGAGCTGGAGCAGCTCACCGAGCGGGATGTGAGCTTCAGTCTGCTCTTTTTGGATGCCACCGACAGCGCCCTGCTCACCCGCTACAAGGAGACGCGCCGCCGTCATCCCCTCTGCGAGGGCGATATGACGCTCACCGAGGGCATCAACCTCGAGCGCGAGACGCTCAGCGGCGTCAAGGAGATGGCCAACTACGTCATCGACACCACCAACAGGGACACGCGCACGCTCCGCACCGAGATACGCGCCTTCTATGACCAGCACACAGACGCGCAGGGCCTGCGGGTCAGTGTGTTCAGCTTTGGCTTCAAACACGGGTTTCCGAGTGACGCTGACACGCTGATAGACGTGCGCTTCCTGCCCAATCCATTCTATGAGGAAGAGCTCAGGCATCTGACAGGGCTGGAGGCCCCGGTGCGCAGCTTTGTCCTCGAGAACGAGCAGACCCAGGGCTTCCTCACACGGTGGAAGGCCCTGCTGGAAACGATCATGCCCGGCTACGCCCACGAGGGAAAGCGCTACCTCACCATCGGTATCGGTTGTACCGGTGGGCAGCATCGAAGCGTGGTCCTGGCGGAACAGACGGCGCAGTTCATCAGGGATCTTGGCTATAACGTCAAGGTCAACCATCGGGACATACTGTTGGCCAGCAGGCTCTCCGACACCGCCTCGTATAGCGCCACGCTGCCCGATGCTGCTCCGCCCCGTCAAGCGCCCGTGCCCGGCCCTGCCTCGCCCACGCACGCCGCCCAGGACTCCCAGGACCCCCAAACGATGGACGCTACGGCATGACGGGCGCACGCGCACACGCTCCCGGCATACGCGCGTCTGTGCGCGCGGTCTGCCTGGGCGGCGGCACCGGCGTACCGGCCAGCATCAAGGCGCTGGTCTCTCTTGGCATCTCTCCCGACGCCGTCGTGAGCGTGGCAGACGACGGCGGCTCATCGGGCCTCCTGCGCTCCCATACAGGCCAGGTGCCTCCCGGCGACCTGCGCAAATGCCTGGTGGCGCTTGCCGCGGATCAGACTGGTCCCTGGGTCAAGGCCTTTAAGGAGCGCTTTGAGTATGCCAATAACCACACGCTCGGCAACCTTGTGCTTACGGCGCTTCAGGAGACCACCGGGTCGCTCACAGAGAGTATCGCGCTCTGCGAGCGTTTGCTGGGCACCGTGGGAAGCGTCCATCCGGCATCGCTCGAAAGCATATTGCTCATGGGCAGCACGCACGACGGTCAGAGGCTGGTAGGGCAGAGCACGCTGTGCAAATCGGAGACCGCTCTCTCGCGCGTCGTACTCGAGCCAGCCAACCCGCCGGCCAACCCCGCCGCTGTGCAGGCCATCGAAGAGGCCGATTTGCTGGTATTCGGGCCCGGCTCGCTCTTTACCTCGATTATCCCCAACCTGCTTATCCCGGGTATTGAGAGCGCGATACAGCAGAGCCGCGCGACCACGGTATTCGTGTGTCCCCTCACCGATGTGCAGGGCGAGACCTGGGGACTTAACGCCGCCGAGCTCACTGGGGCCCTGCTCGCGCACGGTCTTGCCGGCCGTCTTGACTATGTGCTCGTCAATAGGGAGCAACAGACTCAGGAAGCCGGCAACGTCACCGGTTATTTTGCCGCCATCGGTAGTGAGCGTGCTCGAGAGACGGCCTCTCCTCCCGCCTTGCCCGAGACAGAGGCCAAGCAGGCACAGAGATCGGTGACCTCCAACGACGACATCATCAATGTAATCCGCGCGCAGGGAGTCAAGGTCCTTGCTCGCGAGATGCACGACGCCGAGCGACCCGGCCGGCATGCAACCACAGCGCTCGCACAGGCCTTTGCCAGCATTCTTGCCGATTCAAAGGGCCTGTAGGGAGGGCCGGCCAGAGGCAAGCTGACTCGCCATCTGGCATACAGGCAAGTAATCGGCACCTCCCCAGGCGAAGCAATAGGATAGAATAGGGGGCAGGGCCCTGCTCGGCTCCCCGCTCAGCCGCACGGGCCACGCTGGGAACGCACACAGGAAAGAGGCGAAGCAACCGTGTCGTTTACCGCTGAAGTCAAAGATGAACTCTCGCGCATCGTCTTGGATCACGAGGCGTGCAAAAAGGCCGAACTCAGCGCCCTGGTGCGCATAGAGGGGCATCTTTCGGGCAAGTATCGGCTCGAACTGGTCACCGAGATTGCGCCGGTTGCCCGCATTGCGGTGCGCCTTCTCCACGAGATATATCACCTCAAAACCGAGATTACCACACGGCGGAGTGTGCTGCACAAGACCTACAGCTATCTCATCATGGTGCCGGCCCAGCTGGGGCTCAAAGAGGCCCTGGTAGACCTCGGCATCATCTCTGAGAGCGGCCTGGAGATGGGCATCGTGCCGCGCCTCGTGCAGAGCCATTGCTGCCTGGTCTCGTATCTGCGCGGGGCCTTTCTGGGCGGCGGCTTTATCGCCAACCCCAAGCGCGACTTTCACTTTGAGCTCAGCTGTGGGCACGAGATTCTGGCCCACGGGCTCGTGGCGCTCCTGGCCCAGAATGCCATTCCCTCAAAGGCCATTACGCGCCGGAGCTCCTGGATCGTCTATATAAAGGGAGCGGAGCCTATCGTTGATTTTCTCGCCCTGGTGGGCGCGCATCAATCGGTGCTGGCCATTGAGGAGGTGCGGGTCACGAAGTCCATCCGCAACGATGAGAACCGCCGTGTCAATGCCGAGATGGCCAATCAGGCCAAATCTATAGAGGCATCGCTTTCGCAGATTCACAACATCCAGCTTCTGAGGGATACCAAGGGGCTCGAAAGCCTGCCAAAGGCCCTGCAGGAGGTGGCGCTGCTCCGTCTCGCGCACCCCGATGTGTCGCTTCGCGAGCTGGGGGAGCTGGCAGTGCCTCCCCTGTCAAAATCTGCGATAAACCACCGTATACGCCGCATCGACGAGCTGGTGCAGGCCGCTTTGGAGGAGCAGCATGCAGAGGATTGACAGTCAGGATCTGCGTGGCAGGCGTGTCCTGGTGCGGGTGGACTTCAACGTGCCGCTTGCCGAAGGCACGGTCTGTGACGACACACGCATCCGTGCCGCGCTGCCTACCATCAGATACCTCCAGGACAACGGAGCCCGTATCATCCTGATGAGCCACCTCGGACGCCCGCAGGGCGTGGGCTATGAGGCGGCGTATTCTCTGGCTCCGGTGGCCCGCGTGCTCTCGCGCCTCCTCGGACAGGAGGTATTGCTTGCGCCGTATGCGGCTGGTGTGAGCGATGTGGAGAGTGGCGACGCGACAGGCACGAACGGCACGAGAGCTGCCTGTGGCCCTGAGGCCCGAGTCCTGGTAGAAGCACTGGGCGAGGGCGAGGTGCTGCTGCTGGACAACCTGCGCTTTGACGCACGGGAAAAGGCCAACGATGCGGAGTTTGCCGCGGAGCTCGCGGAGCTCGCAGACCTCTATGTCAACGACGCCTTTGGCGCTGCACACCGGGCGCACGCGTCGGTTGAGGCCATCACTCGCCTGCTGCCCTCCTTTGCGGGGTTTTTACTCGATGCAGAAATCGAGACCCTCACGGCACTGCTCAACGCTCCCGAGCACCCCTTTGTGGCGGTGCTTGGTGGTTCCAAGGTCTCCGACAAGATCAAGGTCATAAACGCCCTGCTCGACCGTGTTGACACCTTGCTTATCGGTGGCGGCATGTGCTTTACCTTTCTCAAGGCGCAAGGGTTTGAGATCGGCAGGTCACTCAGTCAGGATGAGTGGCAGCAAGGCGCCCTGGAGCTTCTGCAGAAGGCCGCTCACAAGGGGGTGCGGCTGCTTTTACCGGTTGACCTGGTAGCCGCTGAATACGCAGCGGAGGATGGTTGCACCCGAGTCTTGTCTCTGGACGAGATGGAAGAGGATCTGATGGGCCTTGACATCGGACCTGCTACGTCGGCGTTGTATGCGCGCGCGCTTGGTGAGGCCAGGACCATTTTTTGGAATGGGCCTATGGGCGTGTTTGAAATGAGGCCCTTTGAGGCCGGCACGCGGGCGATAGCTCAGGCCGTGGCCCAGCAGCAGTCCGCCACGACCGTGGTAGGCGGCGGCGACAGTATCGCTGCTGTTAAGCGCTTTGGTGTGGAAGATGCGATAGACTTTATCTCTACCGGCGGCGGTGCGTCCATGCAATTTTTGGAGGGCACCCCGCTTGTGGGCGTCGAGGCCCTGGAGCACTGCGCGCAGGTTCAATGTGCCGAGGGCCAGAGAGCCCGGATATCTGAGGTTTGAGAGAGAGGAGCAAGGAATGACTCGCAGACCACTGGTAGCAGGAAACTGGAAGATGCATAAGACGGCCAGTGAGGCCACACGGCTCATCCAGCAGCTTGCCTATAGCTATGATGATGCTTACGCGGGAGTGGACGTTGTCGTGTGTCCGCCCTTTACGGCGCTGCGCAGCGCGCAGGTCACGCTGGACTTTGACACCAACTCTCCCCTCCGTATCGGGGCCCAGGACGTGTTCTGGGAGCCTTCGGGCGCGTACACAGGTGCCATCTCAGCGGCAATGCTCCGCGATGTCGCGTGCAGCTTCTGCATCGTCGGCCATTCTGAACGCCGGAAGTATTTCTCCGAGACAGACGAGGATGTTGCCCGTAAGGCGGCAGCGCTCACCGGGGAGGGCATTGCCCCGATAATCTGTTGTGGTGAGACCATCGAAACGCGGGAGAGCGGGGGCACCGTGGCGTTTGTTACCGCCCAGATAGAAGCGGCCCTCGCCCTGCTCAGTGCCTCCGATGCCGAGCCGGTCGTACTGGCCTATGAGCCTGTCTGGGCCATCGGCACCGGACGCACGCCCACGCCTGAACAGGCCGACGAGGTGTGTGCCGCGCTGAGAGACTGCTTTCGAGAGCGCTACGGGGCCGCCGCCGGCGAGGCAGTGCGTATCCTGTACGGCGGATCGATGAACATCGGCAACGGGGACGCATTTGCTGCCATGCCCAACATAGACGGCGGCCTCGTAGGCGGGGCCTCGCTGGAGGCCGAGAGTTTCATGGCCCTCGTCAAGGCGTTCTCATGAACACAACTCCCCAGGACACGGTTCCGCAGGATACAGCTCCCCTGAGAACTCCGGCGCTCCTCGCCATACTCGATGGCGTGGGACTCTGTGAGGAGTGTGAAGGCAACGCCTTCAAGCAGGCCAGGCTGCCGCTCCTCCATACGCTGTTTTCTGAGGACAATCCGGCCTTTTGCACTCTCGGCGCCTCCGGCAGGGACGTCGGGCTCCCCGAGGGGCAGATGGGCAACTCGGAGGTCGGTCACCTCACTATCGGCGCGGGCCGGGTTATCAACCAGGAGCTGACGCGCATAAACGTGGCAATAGAAGACGGCACCTTGTTCAGGAACCGCGTTTTGCTGGATGCCATAGACGCGGTGGTGGAGGAGGGCGCCACGCTGCACCTGCTCGGGTTGCTGAGCAGGGGAGGAGTCCATTCCACCCTGGAGCACCTGGAGGCCCTGCTTGCCCTGGCCGTGCACCGCGGGGTCAGGCGTGTGCGTATCCATGCCTTTTTGGATGGCCGCG